>DAMABW010000125.1:782-10722 GCA_031999925.1 Massilia sp.
GATCAGCGACAGCACGATCACGACCGGCGCCAGGTAGTGCGACGCGTCCGGGGCGATCGGCAGCGAGAACCGCAGGAAGCCGTAGGCGCCCAGCTTCAGCATGATCGCGGCCAGCACGACGGAACCGCCGGTCGGCGCTTCCACGTGGGCGTCAGGCAGCCAGGTGTGGACCGGCCACATCGGCACCTTCACGGCGAAGGCCATGAAGAAGGCGATGAAGATCAGGATCTGCTCTTTCATGCCCAGGATCTGGGTATGCCACTTCTGGATCTCGAAGGTGCCCGAGACGTTGTACAGGTAGATGATCGCGATCAGGGTCAGCAGCGAACCGAAGAAGGTGTACAGGAAGAACTTGAAGGCTGCGTACACGCGGTTCGGGCCACCGAAGACGCCGATGATGATGAACATCGGGATCAGGGTCGCTTCGAAGAAGAAGTAGAACAGCACGCCGTCCAGGGCTGCGAAGACGCCGATCATCAGGCCCGACAGCAGCAGGAAGGAGCCCATGTACTGGGCTACGCGTTCTTCGATGACTTCCCAGGCCGCCGCCACCACGATGATGGTGATGAAGGCGGTCAGCGGAATGAACCACATCGACAGGCCGTCGACACCCAGACGGTAGAAGATGTTGAAGCGCTCGATCCACGGCGCCACTTCAGTGAACTGCATGCCGTGGGCGGCGTTGTCGAAGTTGGTGATCAGCGGGATCGTCGGCAGCAGGCTGACGACGGCGCCGACCAGCGACAGCACGCGCACGAAACCGCGGTTGCTGTCGCGGCCCACGGCGAGCACGAGCGCGCCGAACAGGATCGGGAGCCAGATTGCAAGGCTCAGGTAATGAGAGGAGTTCTGCATCATTTGTCTTTTTCTTTGCCTGTGATTAGCGCCAGAACGGGAAGAAGTACAGCAGGGTCGCAGCGATACCCGCAATCATCACGAACGCGTAGTGGTAGATATAGCCGGTCTGGCCCTTGCGGGTCAGCAGCGCGAACCAGCCGACCGCCTTGGCCGAACCGTTGACGACCAGGCCGTCGATCAGCGCGCGGTCGCCCACCTTCCACAGGCCGCTGCCGATGGCGCGTGCGCCGCCGGCAAACACTGCCTGGTTGAACTTGTCCATGTAGTACTTGTTGTCCAGCAGCGTGTGCAGCGGCTTGAACTTGGCGTAGAACCAGGCCGGGACGCGCGGGTTGATCATGTAGCAGTAGTAGGCCACGACCACGCCTGCCAGTGCCAGCCAGAACGGTGCGGTGGTCAAACCGTGGATCGCCATGCCGACGGCGCCATGGAATTCTTCACGCAGGGTTTCCATCGCGGTGTGGTTCTCGCCGACGAAGATCACGTCCTTGAAGAAGTCGCCGTGCAGCATCGGGCCGATGGCCAGGTAACCGATGATGACCGACGGGATCGCCAGCAGGATCAGCGGCAGGGTCACGACCCATGGCGACTCGTGCGGCTTCTGGCCCGGAGCCAGGCCGTGGTGGCCGTGGTCGTCGTGCTCTTCCTCGTGGTGCGCGTCCGAATCGTGGGTCGCGTGCGGATCGTCATGGCCGTGGCCTGCGGCGACAGCCTGCTTGTGCGAATCGTGTGCGTGAGCATGGTCGTCGTGCGCGTGGGCCTTACCGAAGCGCTCTTCCCCGTGGAACACCAGGAAGTACATGCGGAACGAGTAGAAGGCGGTCACGAAGACGCCGGCCAGCACCGCGAAGTAGGCGAAGCCCGCACCCGGGATATTCGAGGCGTGCACCGCTTCGATGATCGAGTCCTTCGAGTAGAAACCGGCGAAGAACGGGGTACCGATCAGGGCCAGCGAGCCCAGCAGCGAGGTGATCCAGGTGATCGGCATGTACTTGCGCAGGCCGCCCATGTTGCGCATGTCCTGGTCGTGGTGCATGCCGATGATGACCGAACCCGCGCCGAGGAACAGCAGCGCCTTGAAGAAGGCGTGGGTCATCAGGTGGAACACGGCCACCGAGTAGGCCGAGGCGCCCAGGGCGACGGTCATGTAGCCCAGCTGCGACAGCGTCGAGTAAGCGACCACGCGCTTGATGTCGTTCTGGATGATGCCCAGGAAGCCCATGAACAGTGCGGTAATCGCGCCGATCACGATGATGAAGCTCAGTGCGCCGTCCGACAGTTCGAACAGCGGCGACATGCGCGACACCATGAAGATGCCGGCGGTAACCATGGTCGCGGCGTGGATCAGTGCCGAGATCGGGGTCGGGCCTTCCATCGAGTCAGGCAGCCAGACGTGCAGCGGGAACTGCGCCGATTTACCCATCGCGCCGATGAACAGGCAGATGCAGGCGGCGGTCAGCAGCGGCCAGCCGATGCCAGGCACGAACAGGGTCGACAGGCGTTCCGCCTGGGCGAAGGTTTCGCCATAGTGCATGGTGCCCGAGGCAGCCAGCAGCAGGCCGATACCGAGGATGAAGCCGAAGTCGCCCACGCGGTTGACCAGGAAGGCCTTCATGTTGGCGAAGATCGCGGTCGGACGGGTGTACCAGAAGCCGATCAGCAGATACGACACCAGGCCCACCGCTTCCCAGCCGAAGAACAGCTGCAGGAAGTTGTTCGACATCACCAGCATCAGCATGGCAAAGGTGAACAGCGAGATGTACGAGAAGAAGCGGTTGTAGCCTTCGTCCTCGGCCATGTAGCCGATCGTGTAGATGTGGACCATCAGCGACACCGAGGTCACGACGCACATCATCATCGCCGACAGCGTGTCGATCTGGAAGCCGACCGCCAGCTTGACGGTGCCGACCGTCATCCAGGTGTAGATATCCTGGTTGAAGGTGGCGCCGTCGAGCACGGCCATCAGGGTCTGCACCGAAATGATCAGTGCGATCAGGACGCCCAGGATGGTCGCCGTGTGGGAGACCTTGCGGCCGACCACGTTACCAAGAAACTTGGTACCGAGCAGGCCGGCGATTGCCGAGCCCGCCAGCGGCGCCAGAGGCACCGCCAGTAACATTGAGGAAGAGAGTTGCCCCGCCATGTTGAACCTTAATCGTTATTGTTTATCTAGCCGAGACCCGGTCAGCCCTTCAGGCTGTCGAGGTCTTCCACATTGATCGTGTCCAGGTTACGGAACAGGACCACCAGGATCGCCAGGCCGATCGCCGATTCGGCGGCCGCGACGGTCAGGATGAAGAACACGAAGATCTGCCCTGCCGCATCGCCCAGGTAATGCGAGAAGGCGATGAAGTTCAGGTTCACTGCCAGCAGCATCAGTTCGATGGCCATCAGCAGGATGATGATGTTCTTCCGGTTCAGGAAAATACCGACGATCGAGATCGCGAACAGGATCGCGCCCAGGACCAGGTAGTGTGCAAGCGATAAAGTCACGGGTTTTGCTCCTTGTTCTGCGCGGCTGCGGCAGCAGCGGCGGCGGCCACGTTGGCTTCGTCGATGGCGCGCTGGTTCACCGGCTCCATCTTGACGATGCGCAGGCGGTCGTTACGTTTCACGCGCACGGCGGCGCCCGGGTCGATGGCCTTGCTGTCCTTGCGGCGGCGCAGGGTCAGCGCGACGGCGGCGATGATCGCCACCAGCAGCACCACGGCGGCGATCTCGAAGCCGTAGATGTAGCGGGTGTAGATCAGCAGGCCCAGTTCCTTGGTGCCGCCCAGGTTCAGGGCAGCCGCCTCGCTGCTCAGGCCGACGGTGTTGAAGCCGTTCCACAGCACCAGTGCCATTTCCAGCACGATGAAGGCGCCGATGCCGAGGGCCATTGGAAGATAGCCCCAGAAGCCTTCGCGCATGCGGTTGACGTTAATGTCGAGCATCATGACGACGAACAGGAACAGCACCATGACGGCGCCGACATACACCAGCACCAGCACGATGGCGAGGAATTCGGCCTTCAGCAGCAGCCAGATTCCGGCCGCGTTGAAGAAGGCCAGCACCAGGAAGAGCGCGGCGTGGACCGGGTTCTTCGAGGTGATGACGAGCAACGAGGACACGACCATGACGGCCGCGAACACGTAGAACAGGATTGTAGGAAAAATCGTAGTAAGTTCCATGACTGACGGGGACCTTTTTCTTGTTAACGGTACTTCGCGTCAGCCGCGCGTGCGGCAGCGATGTCGGCTTCGTAACGGTCGCCCACGGCCAGCAGCATCTCTTTGGTGTAGTAGAGATCGCCACGCTTTTCGCCGTGGTATTCCAGCACGTGGGTCTCGACGATCGAGTCGACCGGGCAGGACTCTTCGCAGAAGCCGCAGAAGATGCACTTGGTCAGGTCGATGTCGTAGCGCGTGGTGCGGCGGGTGCCGTCCTCGCGCTGCGCCGATTCGATCGTGATGGCCATGGCCGGGCAGACTGCTTCGCACAGTTTGCAGGCGATGCAGCGCTCTTCCCCGTTCGGGTAGCGGCGCAGCGCATGCAGACCGCGGAAGCGGTTCGACATCGGGGTCTTTTCTTCCGGGTACTGCACGGTGATCTTGCGCGAGAAGGCATACTTGCCGGTCAGCGCGAGACCCTTGAACAGTTCGGACAGCATCAGGCTGCCGAGGATATCTTTAATTCGGTTCATGTGAATACGCTCTCTTACTTCCAGATATTCCAGGACGTCTGCATGACGCCGGCGATCAGCACCAGCCAGACCAGGGTCACCGGGATGAATACTTTCCAGCCCAGGCGCATGATCTGGTCATAGCGGTAACGCGGGAAGGTGCCGCGGACCCAGACCATGGCCGAGACCATCAGGAACATCTTCAGGAACAGCCAGAAGAAGCCGCCGAAGGCGCCGCCGAATTCCAGGAAGCCGAACGGTGCGCTCCAGCCGCCCAGGAACATGATCGAAGCCAGGGTACCGATCAGGATCATGTTGGCGTATTCGGCCAGCATGAACATTGCGTAGGACATGCCCGAGTATTCCACCATGTGGCCGGCCACGATTTCCGATTCGCCTTCGACGACGTCGAACGGGTGGCGGTTACATTCGGCCAGGCCGGAAATGAAGTAGATGAAGAACAGCGGCAGCAGCGGCAGCCAGTTCCACGACAGGAAGTTCAGGCCGTGCGCAGCGGCCATGCCGACCTGCTGGCTCTGGACGATGTCGGTGAAGTTCAGCGAACCGGTGATCATCAGCACGACGACCATCACGAAGCCCATCGGGATTTCGTAGGAAATCATCTGGGCCGAGGCGCGCATCGCGCCCATGAAGGCGTACTTCGAGTTCGACGACCAGCCGGCGATGATGATGCCGTAGACTTCGATCGAGGTGATCGCCAGCAGCAGCAGCAAGCCGGCATTCACGTTGGCCAGCGCCGCGTCCGGGCCGAAAGGCACGACCGCCCATGCGGCCAGGGCCGGCATGATGGTCATGATCGGGCCCAGCACGAACAGCTTGGTGGTCGCTTTTGCCGGAATGACGATTTCCTTGACCAGCAGCTTGACCGCGTCGGCGATCGGCTGCAGCAGGCCGGCAGGGCCGACGCGGTTCGGGCCGAGACGGATGTGGATCCAGCCGATCAGCTTACGTTCCCACAGGGTGGCGTAGGCAACCAGGCCCATCAGCGGCAGCAGGACGCACAGGATCTTGATCAGCGTCCAGAGGACAGGCCAGACCGGTGCGATCGGGCTGGTAGCGCCGAGCTCGTAAAAACTATCGATAAAACCGGGCGTTGCCATTACTTGCCCTCCCCTGCTTTTTCTACGTTGATGGTGCCGAACATGGCGCCGAGGGTGGCGACGGCCGGGTGAGCGGCGGCAACGCGCACGACGTTGGCCGGCAGGCGTGCGTCGATGTCGGCGACCAGGATGGCGGAGCCGTTACCCTGGGTGACTTTCACCGTGTCGCCGGCTTTCACGCCCAGCTGTTCAGCCAGTTGCGACGGCAGGCGGACCAGCGGTGCGTTGGCGTCGGCCGTGCGCAGCAGCGGTTCCGAACGGCGCGCGATGGCGTCGGCGAAATAGATCGGCACGTCGGCGATGCGCTGTAGTGCGCCCGAACCTTGCGAGCCCGATTCTTCCGAGCGCGAAGCAGCCGACGGGGCCAGTTTCGCCACGTTGTTCAGCTTGTCCGAATGGTCAAGTACACCTTTGCCCAGCGCTTCGTCGCGGATCGATTCGGCGGTCTCGTACTCGAAGCCTTGCAGGCCCAGCAGGTTGCCGATCACGCGCAGCACTTTCCAGGCCGGACGGGTTTCGCCCAGCGGCTTGACGGTGCCGTTGAAGCTCTGTGCGCGGCCTTCGCAGTTGACGAACGTGCCGGCGGTCTCGCTGAACGGCGAGATCGGCAGCAGCACGTCGGCGTAGTCCATGCCATGCTTGAACGGCGACATGGCAACGACCATCTCGGCGCCCTTCAGCGCGGCCAGGGCTTGCTGCGGGTTGGCCGCATCCAGTTCCGGTTCCGCGTTAAGCAGCACATAAGCTTTCTTCGGTACGCTGAACAAATCGGCATTCGTGGTCGCGCCCACCAGGTGGCCGCCGACCGTATTCGCCGCTTCAACGAAGTAGCCGAACTTGGCGCCGGTGGCGTTTGCGATCCACTGCGCGGCGGCGTGAATCTTCGAGGCTTCAGGATGGTGCAGGACCGAGTTACCCAGCAGCACAGCACCGGCGACGTCGCCGTCGATGGCAACCAGCGAAGCGGCGATGGCTTTCGCGGCGTCGCCCGCTTGCACGTTCTCGAAGCCGGCAGGTGCGGCGGTTTCTTTCGAGGCGGCCACGGCCGACACGATCTCGCTCAGTGCGTCCAGCCAGTCGGTTGGCGCGGCGATGATCTTGTTGGCGGTCGGGATCAGGTTGTCCTCGTCCGAACCGTGCAGGATCGACAGCTTGGCGCCGCCCTTCACTGCCTGGCGCAGGCGGGTCGCCACCAGCGGGTGGTCCTTGCGCAGGAACGAACCGATCACGAAGGCGCGCTTCAGGTTCGACAGCTCCGCGATCGGCATGCCCAGCCAAGGTGTGACGGCGCCGTCCAGGGCGAAGTCGCTCTGGCGCAGGCGGAAGTCGATGGCGTTCACGCCAAAGCCGCGCATGGCCTTGTTCAGCAGGTACAGCTCTTCCACGGTCGAGTGGGCGGTGGCGACGGCGGCAATGCTGTCGGCGCCGTGCTCGTGGCGGATGTTACGGATACCGTGGGCGACGTATTCGAGCGCGGTCTTCCAATCGGTTTCGATCCACTCGCCACCCTGCTTGATCATCGGGTTGATCAGGCGGTCGGCGTTGTCCAGGGCTTCGTACGAGAAGCGGTCCTTGTCCGACAGCCAGCACTCGTTGATGTTCTCGTTTTCCAGCGGCAGCACGCGCATCACCTTGCCGCCCTTGACCTGGACGATGAGGTTGGTGCCGAGCGAGTCGTGCGGCGACACCGACTTGCGGCGTTGCAGTTCCCACGGGCGGGCCGAGTAACGGAAAGGCTTCGAGGTCAGCGCGCCGACCGGGCACAGATCGATCATGTTGCCCGAGACTTCCGAGTCGACGGTCTTGCCCACAAAAGTAGTGATTTCCGAGTGCTCGCCGCGGCCCAGCATGCCGAATTCCATGACGCCGGCCACTTCCTGGCCGAAACGCACGCAACGGGTGCACTGGATGCAACGCGACATCTCTTCCATCGAGATCAGCGGGCCGGCTTCCTTCGGCGTAACGACGCGCTTTTCTTCGTTGTAGCGCGATTCGCCCTTGCCGTAGCCGACCGCCAGATCCTGCAACTGGCATTCGCCGCCCTGGTCGCAGATCGGGCAATCCAGCGGGTGGTTAATCAGCAGGAATTCCATGACCGACTTCTGTGCGGCCACGGCCTTGTCGCTGTGCGAACGCACCACCATGCCAGGCGAAACCGGCGTGGCGCAAGCCGGCATCGGCTTCGGCGCTTTTTCCACTTCGACCAGGCACATGCGGCAGTTCGCTGCGATCGACAATTTCTTGTGATAGCAGAAGTGCGGAATGTAGGTCCCGAGTTTGTTTGCGGCGTCCATCACCATGGAACCTGGTGCGACTTCGACTTTTTTGCCGTCTAATTCAATTTCAACCATTTGATCGTTACCTGACCTGGCTTAAAGGTACTCGGGCACGCAGCATTGCTTGTGCTCGATGTGATGAATGAATTCCTCACGGAAGTTCTTGATCATGGCTTCCACCGGCATGGCTGCCGCTTCGCCCAGGGCGCAAATCGTGCGGCCCTTGATGTTGAACGCCACGTTGTTCAGGAGTTCGATGTCTTCCGGACGGCCTTGTCCGTTTTCGATACGGTGCACCATGCGGTACAGCCAGCCGGTGCCTTCGCGGCAAGGCGTGCACTGGCCGCAGGACTCTTCGTAGTAGAAGTACGAGAGGCGCAGCAGCGACTTCACCATGCAGCGGGTTTCGTCCATGACGATCACGGCGCCCGAACCCAGCATCGAGCCGGCCTTGGCGATCGAGTCGTAGTCCATGTTGGTTTCCATCATGACTTCGCCGCGGATCACGGGAGCCGAGGAACCGCCTGGAATCACGGCCTTGATCTTCTTGCCGCCGCGCATACCGCCGGCCAGCTCGAGCAGGGTCGCGAACGGCGTGCCCAGCGGGATCTCGTAGTTGCCCGGACGCTCGACGTCGCCCGATATCGAGAAGATCTTGGTACCGCCGTTGTTCGGCTTGCCCATGCCCATGTAGGCTTCCGGACCGACGTTGAAGATGAACGGCACCGCGGCAAAGGTCTCGGTGTTGTTGATCGTGGTCGGCTTGCCGTACAGGCCGAACGAGGCCGGGAAAGGCGGCTTGAAGCGCGGCTGGCCCTTCTTGCCTTCGAGCGACTCCAGCAGCGCGGTTTCTTCGCCGCAGATGTAGGCGCCGTAGCCGTGCGCGGCGTGCAACTGGAAGCTGAACGTCGAGCCCATGATGTTATCGCCCAGGAAGCCGGCGGCGCGCGCCTCTTCCAGCGCTTCTTCGAAGCGCAGGTATTCCTGGAAGATCTCGCCGTGGATGTAGTTGTAGCCCACGGTGATGCCCATCGCGTAGGCGCCGATGGCCATGCCTTCGATCAGCGCGTGCGGGTTGTAGCGGATGATGTCGCGGTCCTTGAACGTGCCCGGCTCGCCTTCGTCGGTATTGCAGACGAGGTATTTCTGGCCAGGGAACTGGCGCGGCATGAAGCTCCACTTCAGGCCGGTCGGGAAACCGGCGCCGCCGCGGCCGCGCAGGCCCGATGCCTTCAGGTCGGCAATGACCTGTTCCTGGGTGATGCCGCCTTCGAGGATCTTGCGCAGGGCCGAGTAGCCGCCGCGCTTGACGTAGTCTTCCAGGTGCCAGTTGTCGCCGTTCAGATCCTTCAGGATCAACGGGTTGATGTGACGGTCGTGCAGGCTGGTCATTGCTTCGCTTCCTTCAGTTCATCCACCAGGGCGTCGATCTTGTCGTTGCTCATGAACGAGCACATGCGGTGGTTATTCACCAGCATCACCGGCGCGTCGCCGCAGGCGCCCATGCACTCGCCTTCCAGCAGGGTGAACTGGCCGTCTTCGGTGGTGCTGCGGAAATCCACGCCGAGCTTCTGCTTCAGGTGGTGCGCGGCGCGCTCGCCGCCCGACAGGGCGCACGGCAGGTTGGTGCACACGGTGATCTTGTGCTTGCCGACCGGGCGGGTGTTGTACATGTTGTAGAAGGTCGCCACTTCCTGCACGGCGATCGCCGGCATGCCGATGTAGTCGGCGATTTCCTGCATGGTTTCGGGCGACAGCCAGCCCAGTTCGACCTGGGCGTGCGCCAGCGCGGCCATCACGGCCGATTGACGCTGGTCGGCTGGGTACTTGCCCAGCTCGCGGTCGATTTTTTTATAGCACTGCTCGGATAACAACATAATCTCTTCTGCCTTTCGGACTTTATCGGTCAATGGAGCCGAAAACGATGTCCTGGGTACCGATGATCGTGACGGCGTCGGCGATCATGTGGCCACGGGCCATCTCGTCCAGGCTCTGCAAGTGGGCATAGTCGGGGGTGCGGATCT
>DAMABW010000126.1:0-7086 GCA_031999925.1 Massilia sp.
CTGGTCGGGCGCTTCGGCACGCGCTTCGTGCTGCTGCTCGGCACGGTCATCGTGGTCGGCTCGGTGATCTGGACCGTGAATGCCCGCTCGCCGCTGGGCTTCCTGCTCGCCTTTGGCGTATTGATGTCGGTCGGCCTCGGCTTCACCAGTCCGGTCGCGCTCACGCCCATCCTCAGCCGCTGGTTCACCCGGCAGCGTGGCATGGCGCTGTTCTTCCTGTCCACCGGTTCGATGGCCGGCATGGCGCTGCTGACGCCGATCCTCACCGCGGCCATCCACGCGATCGGCTGGCAATCGACGCTGGTCGGCTTTGCCATCCTCTTTGCCGTGGTCACCATTCCGGCGGCGCTGTTCTGTATGCGCGAGAGCGCGCCCGAGCATACCGATTTGCTGCCCGAGCAGGTCAGTGCCCACAAGGCCGGCAACCAGGCGGCGCCGGTCAGCCTGAGCTTCGGTGCGGCGGTCCGGACCTCGCCGTTCTGGAAAATCGTGATCGGCCTGTTCGCCTGCGGCTTCAGCATGAACCTGCTCGGTACCCACGGCGTGCCGATGCTGATGGACCACGGGTTCGATGCGATGACGAGTTCCTACGGCATCGGGTTGATCGGCCTGGTGGCGATTCTCGGGACGCTGGTGCTGGGCCGCCTGTCGGACCGCCTGCCGCGCCGGAATATCCTCGGCACCATCTACCTGGTGCGCGGCCTGGGCTTCTTTGCGCTGCTGCTGGTCGGTACCCACTGGGAGCTATATATCGCCGCGGCGATCGGCGGCATGGTCTGGGCCGGCAGCATCGCCACCTCGTCGGCAATGCTGGCCGATATCTACGGCGTACGCCTGGTCGGCGTCATGTATGGCACCGCCTACCTGGGGCACCAGGTCGGCGCCATGCTCAGTTCCTGGCTGGGCGGCTGGGCCTTCGACCGCTTCGGCACGCACTGGGTGGCGTTCGGCATGTCGGGTGCGTTGCTCGTGATGGCGGCGCTGGTATCCCTGCAATTGCCGCTGAAAGGCTACACGCTGATGGCGCCGGGCGCACGCTAGCCGCGCCGCCAAAACAAAAGGGACTGCCGCGTCAACGGAAGTCCCTTCATGCACTACGCAAGCCGCCCGTGGGCGGCCCCGGATCAGTTGCGGCGCTTGCGCGTCACGACCGCCTTTTTCTTCTTCGGCGTGACCACGACCTTCGACTTGCTGCGGCTCGATGCCTTGGCTTTCACCTTCACGCCGCCGGCCGTCGCCTTGATGCGCGGTGCGCGGCTGCTGGCCTTCATCTTCATGACGCGCGGGGCGCTGGCGACGACCGGGTCCTTGCCGCCGTTGATGTAGCGGCGGATGTTCAGCGCATCCATGATACGGGCCGACGAGGCGCCGGCGTTCAGCAGCACCATGGTCGCGTTCTTGCCGGCGGCCTTGATGCTCATGATCAGGCAGCGGCCCGCTTCCTGGGTGTAGCCGGTCTTCGACAGGCCGACATCCCAGCCCTTGGCGCCGACCAGGCGGTTGGTGTTGTGGAACTCGACTTCGCGGCTATTGATGCTGATCAGGTTCTTGGCATCGGTGGTGCGGTCGGTGATTTCCTTGTACTGGCTGGCGGCGTTCGCCATCTTGACCAGGTCGGCCGCGGTCGAACGGTTGTTCGGCGACAGGCCGGTCGGCTCTTCGATGACGGTGTTGGTCATGCCCAGCGCCGCGATCTTGCGGCGCACGGCGGCCTTGAAGGCAGGCACGCCGCCCGGGTAGGTGCGGGCCAGCGAGGCGGCGGCGCGGTTGTCTGAGGACATCAGGGCCAGTTGCAGCACGTCTTCGCGCGGGATGCTGGCGCCGACCGGCACGCGCGAGGTGCTGTGCTTGAGCGTGTCGACGTCGCTGCGGTCGATTTCGATCAGTTCCTGCATGTCCTGCTTGGCGTCCAGGATGACCATGGCGGTCATCAGCTTGGTCAGCGAAGCGATCGGCATGACGGCGCTGGCGTTCTTTTCCAGCAGGACCTTGCCGGTGTCATCTTCCACCACCAGCACCGATTGCGAACCGAACGGCACCGCGAGTGCGGCAGCAGACGAGATCGACAATAGGACGGCGGCGAACAATTTTTTCATCATGGTGTCGGAATAGGGAGTCGGGTAAAGGGCCAGGACGCCAGGAAGGCGCCACGCTACATAGTCTTGCTGTAAGGCACACCGAAGCTTGAAAGATAGCATCGCCATTTCTGTGTGTCTATGGCGCACAGGAAAAAACGACCTCGATATGCATATTTTCCCGAAAAAAAAGCCCTGCGTTGTAACAGGGCCTTTTTGAAGTTGCAAGAAGCTGACTGATTCGTCAATCCGCCTCGTTATGTCGATTACTTCGGCTGGTAGATCTTGTCGAACTCGCCGCCATCGTCGAAGTGGACTTTCTGGGCATTGCGCCAGCCGCCGAACAGCTCGTCCACCGAGAACAGCGAGATCGGTTTGTAGTTGGCCGCGTACTTCTTCATCACGGCTTCGTTACGCACGCGCAGGAAGTGCTTGGCGCCAATTTCCTGGCCAGCGGGGGTATACAGGAAGTTCAGGTAAGCCGTGGCTGGTTTGCGCAGGTTGCGGCGGTCGACCACCTTGTCGACCACGGCCACCGGCGACTCGGCCAGGATCGAGGTTTGCGGATACACGACCTCGAAGTTATCGCCGAATTCCTTGCGCACCATGCTGACTTCGTTTTCGAAGGTCACCAGGGCGTCGCCGATCTGGCGCTGGGTAAAGGTGGTGGTGGCGGCGCGGCCGCCGGCGTCGAGGATCGGCACATTCTTGAAGATGCGGGCGACCAGGTCGCGCGCCTGCGCTTCGTTGCCGCCTTTCTTCAGCACCGAGCCCCAGGCCGCCAGGTAGGTGTAGCGGCCGTTACCGGCGGTCTTCGGATTCGGGATCACCACCTGTACGCCTGGCTTGGCCAGGTCGTCCCAGTTCTTGATGCCTTTCGGGTTGCCCTTGCGAACCAGGAACACCATGGTCGAATAGTAGGGCGCGGCGTTGTTCGGGAACTTTTTCGCCCAGTCCTTGGTGACGAGGCCGCGGTCGGCCAGCATGTCGATGTCGTTGGCCTGGTTCATGGTGACGACCGAGGCTTCGAGGCCGTCGGCCACGGCGCGCGCCTGCTTGCTCGAGCCGCCGTGCGATTGCTTGATGGTGACAGTGTCGCCCGTCGCCTTTTTATAGTCGGCGACGAAGGCCGGGTTGACGTCCTTGTACAGTTCGCGCGCCACATCGTAGGACACGTTCAGCAGTTCGACATTGGCGGCACTGGCGCTCAGGGGCAGCGCGGCGCCCAGTGCCAACGCAAGGGCCAGGCGGCGCAGGGGCAGGAAGTGTTGGTTCGGCATATGCTCGTTCTCGCTTTTAGTATGCTATGAAGACAGTGTGCATGTTCCTTAATTTCGCGTCGAAACGGAAGAATACTTTCGTCATATGCTTAGAAGCTGCGCGAGGATAGGCCGAGGTATGCATCCCATCCGGCAGGCGAACCCGCTTTCGGTGTATAGTCCGGTCATTGCGCTACCCTGATGGGATAACACAGCGATAGCGCTTCGCAAGAGAATAATGAGACAACGATTGACAGGTTAGATGGTATGGGTATCGATATTCGCAAAGCAGCACCGGCCGACGCCGTTTCCGCCTGCGCCTTGCTGCGCCGCTCGATCGAGCTGGGCTGCGCGGCCGATCATCGCGACCAACCGGGCCTGCTCGACACTTGGCTCGGCAACAAGACGCCGGAGAATGTCGGCGCCTGGTTCGCTTCGCCGACCAATTACGCCATCGTCGCCGAGCAGGACGGCAAGCTGCTGGGCCTGGCCTTGCTTACGCAAGCCGGCAAGGTGCCGCTGTGCTATGTCGAGCCGGACGCATTGCGCATCGGCGTCGGCCGCGCCATGCTGGCTGCGCTGGAAGCGCAGGCCCGTGCCTGGAACATCCGCAAACTGCACCTGCACAGCCCGCGCAGCGCGGCCCAGTTTTTCGAGCGCCATGGCTACACGAATGCGGGGCTGGAGAAGTCCTGCTTCGGCATGGAAAGCAGCCTGTTGTGGAAAGCACTGGATATCGATCCAGCGGTTGCGGCGAAACAGGGCAAACGTTTTTGCAATTGCAGTCAATAAGCCACACGTACCATCTTCTTTAAGCGAAGTTGTTAAGTTATAGTACAGACCTTCGCAATGATGAGTACGTTATGTCTTCCCGCAGAGATTTCCTCCGACAGGGCATGCACCTGTCCGCCCTTGGCGTACTGAGCCCGACGCTGGTCGGTACCGCTCAGGCCGCAGCGCAGGCAGCGCCGGCCGACCTGACTCCCCCTCCCGATTTGTTCGACGCGCAATTGCTTGACCTCGACTTCTGGGTCAAGCCGCGCACGCTTACCGTGACCCGTCCGGCCAGCGGCGAAAAGGCCAAGATCCTGTACTGGAAGGACGGCGAGATGATCGATTCGGCCTACCAGCAGCTGTGCCATTTGCTGCGCGACGTGAACGGCAAGCAGACCGCGCCGATCGATCCGAAGCTGCTCGAAATCCTGTGGAGCACGCAAGCCTTTATTGCCCGCTACGGCCTCGAGCAGCCGCTCGAGATCCTGTCGGGTTACCGCACCCCGGCCTCGAACGCGCGCCTGATCGAAGCCGGCGTGCCGGCCGCGCGCAAGTCGCTGCACATGACGGGCAAGGCGGCGGACATCCGCATCGCCAGCCTGAACGAGGAAGTGCTGGGTGGCCTGGTGCGCAGCTTCCGTACCGGCGGCGTCGGGTATTACTACCGGTCCGGGCCGAAGGGCGGCTGGATCCATGCCGATACCGGGCTGAACCGCACCTGGAAGGGCTGATAGCGCCAGGGCGCGCCGGCTTGCGGGGATTTTTGCTATCGTAGGTTCGCACGGCGCCGCACGCGCCGTTGCGCCGACTCATCCGATTCGAGGAGAAAACGATGGCAACGATGAACGCACCCACGATGGACCGCCGTACCAGCCCGGAACGCCGCCTCGCCCTGCGCGAAGGCCGCCGTTCGGCGATGTCGGCACTCGATTACCTGGCCATGGCGCTGCTGATCGTCGGCGGCCTGAACTGGGCTATGGTCGGCCTGTTCGACGTCGATATCGTCGCCACCCTCTTCGGCCCGGGCAGCCCGGCCACGCGCCTGGTGTACGTGGTGGTCGGCCTGGCCGCGCTGTACTCGATCTACACGACGGCGAAGATGGCCGGCGCCAAGCGCCATTGATGGGCCGGCACAGGGCGGGGCAGTGCGCGTCGGCCTGATCTCCGATACCCACGGCCTGCTGCGTCCGGAAGCCCTGGGCTTCCTGGCCGGCTGCGACCATATCGTCCATGGCGGCGACATCGGCAAGGCCGAGATCCTCGACCGCCTGGCCGAGATCGCGCCCTTGACGGTCGTACGCGGCAACAACGACCGCGACGCCTGGGCCGCCGATATTCCCCCGACCGCCACGCTGCGCTTCGGGGCGCTTGCGCTGTATGCGATTCACGACCTGAAGGAACTCGACATCGATCCCGTTGCGGCCGGCGTGCGCGTGATCGTGTCCGGGCACTCGCACAAGCCGGCCTGCGCCGAGCGGGGTGGCGTGCTCTACATCAATCCGGGCAGCGCCGGGCGGCGACGCTTCAGCCTGCCGATTTCGTGCGCGGAGCTGATCATCGACGGCGGCAGGGTCAGCCCGCGGATCGTCACCCTGCTCGGTCCCTGGACGCGGGCACACGGTGAGGGCGAAATGCCGTAGCATACGGCTCTTACGTCATTCTTATCGCATGTCATGACCGCAGCAAACCAAACCCAAGACACCCCGCCGCGCTTTCGTCCGCGCCCCTGGATCCACCTCGAAACCCCGCAGGACGTCGAGCTCTGGATCGCCGAGCACGACCAGGCGATGCAGGAGCTGATCAAGCCGCAGGAAACCGGGGTCGGCATCCAGTTCACGCTGGCCGTGGGTGGCGACATCTACATGCAGACCGGCGAGGATGCCATCGTGCTCGACGTCGAGCCGGACGCGGCCTGGATCGCGCCGCTGATCACGGCCGCCACCGGCGCCGAGCCGCCGCCCGGCCAGTACTGGCTGCTGCCCGCCGACAAGCTGATCCAGTTGATCATCGGCCTGTCGAGCCTGGTTGCCAGCACCACGCTGGTGGTCGGCCACCGCTTCGGTTCCCACGGGCGCCGGATGATGTACTGAATCTCACTCCTGAATCTCACTCCTGAATCTCACTCGCGCGACTCGGCCCGCCGTCCCGCGACGGGCCTGCCGATGGCTCAGAAGTGGTGCGTCACACCCATCGCCAGGGTTCGCGTCTCGATCCCCAGTTGCGGCATCGCGGTTCCCGCCACCAGCGGCAAGGCCGTCCCGTTCAGGATGATCGTCGACACGCCGAAGTTGCGCACCGAACCCGCGCGCAGGTACAAGCCGGTGCGGCGCGACAGGTCATAATCCGCGCCCAGCATGATCCCCAGCGCCGACGACTGCACCAGTTGGCCCGAGAAATCGCGTGCGCGCTCGGTATCGCGGTACACCGCCGAGGCCCGGTAGGTGAATTGCCCGCGCGGCACGATCAGGCCCAGCGTGACCAGCGAGGCCTCGCCGCTCTGCGCCTCGCGCGGCTTGATCTGGACGTAGGACGTCGACAGCACCAGCCTGCCGTTGTCGAAGATCGCGCCGACCGACGGAATATCGGTACGCACGCTGCGCGCGGCCGTGCCCGGGGTGACCACGATCGGGCTGCTGAAGCCTTGGGTCAGGCTGGCCGCCAGGTAGAACGGCCCGGTGTTGTACGACAGGACACCGCCGCGCGCGCCGGTCTTCGGCTCATTGGCGCCGGTGGGATTGCTCGCGTAGATGAACTGGGCCGAGAGCGGGCCGACACGCGGCGTGGCATAGGTTATGGACTTCGTCACGCGCTCCGGTATCGTGGCGGCGCCAGGTCCGAGGTCGGTGTTCGAGCCGAGGCCGCGCGGCGTCTGCATGATGCCGCCGCCGACCCAGGTATAGACCGAGTTCGTGACCGGCAGGCCATAGGGGTCGATGAACAGCGGCAGCATCGCGTTGATCTGGTTACCGATGCGCAGC
>DAMABW010000126.1:7096-10721 GCA_031999925.1 Massilia sp.
CGCGCCCCAGGTAGCCGAGCGCAGGCCGATCCAGGACTCGCGGTTGAACAGGGCCGCCGCCTGCTGGGTGCCGTCGTCGGCATTGAAGCCGGCTTCGAGCTTGATTTCCGCCTTCAGGCCGCCGCCCAGGTCTTCCGACGCATAGAAGCCGAGCTTCGAGCTGTAGGTGCCGCCGCTTTGCATCTGCCATTTGCCGGGTGCGTGGTCAGTGGTCGTGTACAGCGCACCGATGTCGACCGTGCCGTAGACGACAGTGGTGCTGGCGGCGCGGCTAAATTCCGGCAACTGGGCCAGGCGCGTCATCAGGTAGGACGGCGTGGTCTGGGCGCTGGCGGGGGCGAAAACGGCGGCGAGGGCGGTGCAGAGGAGGGCGCGGCGGAGAGTGCTTGGCATGGAGGCTGGGTTGGTGGAAGTTGAAGGCGCGAATTATTGCATATGGATAATGTGGTGAACCAGGCATTTGGGTAGGTCCGACATATGTTGTTGTGTTGCAACATATGTCGGTGTAGTTGTGAGATGCCGGCGCCACGAATGATCAGGCGCCGTACCGCGTGGGCACGAGTGCCCACCCTACGAAAAGCAGGTCGCCGTTGTAGGGTGGGCACTTGTGCCCACGCGGTCTTTCGTGTCCCTGCACACCCGACCGCCACAAACAAAAACAGCCCGCCAAAGCGAGCTGTCTTCATCAACCGGACGATCCGATTACATATTCGGATAATTCGGCCCGCCGCCACCTTCCGGCGTCACCCACACGATGTTCTGTGTCGGGTCCTTGATGTCGCAGGTCTTGCAGTGCACGCAGTTCTGCGCATTGATCTGCAAGCGGTCCTGACCCGCATCGGTCTTCACGTACTCGTACACGCCCGCCGGGCAATAGCGCTGCTCGGGGCCGGCATACTTGGCCAGGTTGACCTCGACCGGCACCGCCGGATTCTTCAGGGTCAGGTGCACCGGCTGGTCTTCGGCGTGGTTGGTGTTCGAGATGAATACCGACGACAGCTTGTCGAAGGTCAGCTTGCCGTCCGGTTTCGGATACACGATCGGCGTGAAGTCCGACGCCGGGCGCAGGCATTCGTGGTCGGCATGCTTGTGACGCAGGGTCCACGGCGCCTTGCCCTTGAAGACCAGTTGGTCGATGCCGGTCATGACGGTGCCCAGGTACAGGCCCTTGCTCATCCATGGCTTGAAGTTGCGCGCGATGTGCAGTTCCTCGTGCAGCCAGGAGTTCTTGAAGGCTTCCGGGTAGCTGCTCAGCTCATCGTGCTGGCGGCCGGCGCCCAGCGCTGCAAAGGCCGATTCGGCGGCCAGCATGCCGGTCTTGATCGCACCATGGCTGCCCTTGATGCGGCTGACGTTCAGGAAGCCGGCGTCGCAGCCGAGCAGGGCGCCGCCCGGGAACACGGTCTTCGGCAGCGATTGCAGCCCGCCCGCGGTGATCGCGCGCGCGCCGTAGGAAATGCGCTTGCCGCCTTCGAAGAAGCCGCGGATCGCCGGGTGGGTTTTATAGCGCTGGAATTCCTCGTACGGCGACAGGTAGGGATTCTGGTAAGCCAGGCCCACGACGTAGCCGACGGCGACCTGGTTGTTCTCCAGGTGGTACAGGAAGGAGCCGCCATAGGTGTCGGACGGCAGCGGCCAGCCGGCGGTGTGGATCACCAGGCCAGGCTTGTGCTTGGCCGGGTCGATTTCCCAGAGTTCCTTGATGCCGATGCCGTAGGTTTGCGGTTGGGCGTCCTTGTCCAGCGCGTACTTGGCGATCAGCTGGCGGCCCAGGTGGCCGCGCGAGCCTTCGGCGAAGAAGGTGTATTTCGCGTGCAGTTCCATGCCGAGCTGGAAGTCCGGACCCGGTTCGCCGTCGCGCTTGACGCCCATGTTGCCGGTGGCGACACCTTTCACCGAGCCGTCGTCGTTGTACAGCACTTCGGCCGCCGGGAAGCCGGGGAAGATTTCCACGCCCAGGGCTTCGGCCTGCTGGCCCAGCCAGCGCACGACATTCGCCAGCGAGATGATGTAGTTGCCGTGGTTCGTCAGCGACTTCGGCACCATGAAGCCCGGCGTGGCGTAGGACTTGGTTTCGGTCAGGAACAGGACTTGGTCTTCGGTGACCGGGGTGTTCAGCGGCGCGCCGAGTTCCTTCCAGTTCGGGAACAGCTCGTTGATGGCGATCGGGTCCATCACCGCGCCCGACAGGATGTGGGCGCCGAGTTCGCCGCCTTTTTCCAGCACGCAGACCGAGACTTCCTGGCCTTTTTCGGCAGCCAGTTGCTTCAGGCGGATCGCCGCCGACAGGCCCGCCGGGCCGCCGCCCACGATCACAACGTCGTACTCCATTGCTTCGCGCGGTCCGTATTGTTCGAGGATGTTATTAGGCTCTGTCATGGTCTCAAAATGGGATAAAAAAATTTAAGCACGAGTGTGCGGGTTTTCAGCGCCGTTTGCAATGTGGCGCGCCATTTTAGGGCGATTATTAGGTGCGGTAATCTAATCCCGGCAGTCGGCGGCGTGATTCTGTGACATCATATGCCTACATAGTCATCCGTGCCGCCGCACACCAGGACAGGAGTCAACGTGGGCATCGAAGTGAATTTTGAAGGGAAGATCGCCATGGTCACCGGCGCCTCGAGCGGCCTCGGGGCGCGCTTCGCCAAGGCCCTGGCCGGGGCCGGCGCCCAGGTCGTGCTGGCCTCGCGCCGCATCGAGCGCCTGAAGGAACTGCGCGCCGAAATCGAGGCCGACGGCGGCGCCGCCCACGTGGTCACCCTCGACGTGACCGACCTTGCCAGCATCAAGTCGGCCATCGCCCACGCCGAAACCGAAGCCGGCCCGATCGACATCCTGGTCAACAACTCGGGCGTGCAGAGCACCCAGCGCTTGCTGGATGTGACCGAGGACGATTACCAGTACATCATGGACACCAACTTGCGCGGCGCCTTTTTCGTGGCGCAGCAGGCGGCCAAGCGCATGATCCAGCGCGCCAAGGGCGACCCGCGCAAGCAGCACCGCATCGTCAACATCGCCTCGGTGGCCGGCCTGCGCGTGCTGCCGCAGATCGGCGTGTATTGCATGAGCAAGGCCGGCGTGGTGCAGATGACCAAGGCGATGGCGGTGGAGTGGGGCAAGTACGGCATCAACGTGAACGCCATCTGCCCCGGCTACATCTCCACCGAAATGAACGAGGATTATTTCGAGACCGAACAGGGCAAGAAGCTGATCGAGCTGCTGCCGCGCAAGCGTCCGGGCAAGCCGGAAGACCTCGACGGGCTGCTCCTGCTCCTTGCGGCCGAGGAGGCGCACTTCATCAATGGCGCCATCATTACGGCCGACGACGGCATGACGGCGCAGTAAAAAGTTTTTGGTAACAAGAGTAGGAAGCATGAGCAACAAGAAGTTGGTACACACCATGCGGATGCCCGTCCGCTGGGGCGACATGGACGCCATGGGCCATGTCAATAACACGGTTTATTTCCGCTACATCGAAAGCGCACGCATCGCCTGGCTGGAGCAGGTCGGCGCCTTGCCCGACCCGACCCGCACGGGCCCGGTCCTGATCAATGCGCAGTGTTCGTTCCTGAAGCAATTGAAGTACCCGGCCGAGATCGAGGTCACATCCTGGGTCGGTCCGCCG
>DAMABW010000127.1:0-10592 GCA_031999925.1 Massilia sp.
CAGGTACGCGAGCATCTCTATCTGGATCCACAAGTGTTCCATGGGGCCGCCATACGCGCCGTCCAGGCTCCGCGCCAGCTTCTTCAATACAGGATCGAGTGCGTCCGCGATTGCCCTGGTGTCTTCGTCGATGACGTTCGCATGGAATGCGACTTTCATGGGCCTGCCTTTCTCCGGTATCGGAAGCGCATCGGATATGTCGAACGTACGGGTGTATCAGCGCCGCTCGCGCCACCACAGGCACAGCATCGCCAGCGCGAACACGACGGCAAACGGCCAGCCCGGCAAGGAAGGCTGATTCTGCGCAGCCGCCACTGGCGTACGCGCCGCATGCCGCGCCGTGGCATCGCGCCGCTCGGCCGCCTGCCAAAGCGGCCAGTCGCCTGGCGCATAGACATACAGCTGGCCCGTCACCGGCTTCGTTCCCTGGGTTTCCATGCGCAGCCAGCCGGCCTGGCGCGGGTACACCGCCACGCACGCCGCATCGACGCGGTCGCTGCGGCGCTGCCAGGCCAGGCTCTGGTCCAGGTCCGGGAAACGGACCTTGCCGGTCACGCCTTGCGCACAGATTTCGACCCGCCCATTCGGCAGCGGCATCTCTTGCGTAGCCAGCCAGTGCACTTCCTCGATGCGCTGCACGCCGAGCGTATCGAGCACGCCCTGCCACCATAGCGCCAGCGCGCGCGGTTCCTTGATCGCCTGGCGGTGCCAGTCGGCGGCGCCCAGCCAGCCGATGCGGCCCTGGCCCCATTGGCGTGCCCACACGGCGTCCTCTCCGCTCCATACGCCGGCCTGCTTCGACGCCGGATTCAGGGGCGCGGAGGTCAACCCCAGCGCGCCGACCGTGGCGTCGGCGGCTTGCGCGCGCAGGGCGAGCTGCATGCTGCGCGACCAGACGGCGCTGTCGTTGGCGTTCCCGCCCAGGACCAGCAGCGCGGCGCCCTTCTCCACTTCTTCCAATAGGGCGCTGCGCGCGGCGCCGGATGCGCGCTCGAACCAGGCGGCGTCGATCACCAGCAGGTCCGGCTGGTCGATCTTTTCGCGCGCGGTTTCGCTGCGGGTGACGGTTTTGCCGAGCGCCACCTGCCAGTCGATCACGGCATGGCTACCGGCCAGCAGTTCGTTCAGCACGCGCAAATCGAACGAGGGCGCGCTGAAGCGGCCACGTACCTGCAGCGGTGGAATCTCGCTGACCACCACCGGTACCGGCCCTTCGGCCAGCAGCTTGCCTTGCGCATCGAGCAGGCGCGCTTTCAGGTCCAGGGTTTCGGCCAGCGGCGGCAGCCAGTCGACCGTGAGCGCGCCGTCGCCGCGCGCTTCCGCCAGCACCTGGCCATTCTCGGCAACCAGTTGCAGGCGCGCCGGCGTCTTCGCCGTGCGCTGCACGGTGAGCGTGAACATGCGGCCCAGTGCCAGGCGGCGCGGGAAGTCCAGGCGCAGCGTCCCGGTCGTAGGCGGCGTCCATGCCAGCGGACGCGCCGGCAAGTCCTGCCATTGCGCGGCGCGCAGGCCGTCGCCCTGCAGGGTCAAGGCACGCACGCCGTCGAGCGTTGCCGGCGGCCGGGCGGGGTCGATGGCCAGCGTGCTGCCCATCTCGCCGGGCAGCTTCCAGCCGGTGGCCAGCAGGACCAGTGCACCGGTGGCAACCAGCACCAGCATCGCGTCGACCACGCGGCGACGCCACAGGTAGAGCAGCAGGCTGATGGCGCCGATGATGACGATGGCGGCGATCATTTCGCGTCTCCCTTCGCATGTTCTCGCTGCCAGGCCTGGGTGAACGGCGTGTGCGCCCTTGGTGTCGCTTGCAGGATCACCGGCGCCTGGGCGATGCCGGCGCGCAGCCAGGCGCGCAAGGCCGGACGGCAGCGCAGGCAGCCATCCGCCACGTCCTGGATGGCGCGCTGGGCGGCCAGGCGCTGTTCGTCAACAAGCAGGCGCTCGCGCACCCAGTCGTGGGCGGTGCGGGTCCACAGCGCCGGCAGCGGCCCTTCGCCGGACAGCGCCGTCACCAGTTCGCGCAGCGGCACCGGAATCGCATCCCCGGCTTCGCCCTGCTCTCGCCGGTAGCTGACCGCGCCCACCACGTCGCCCGTCATGCGGATTTCTTCCTTGATCGGCGGCGGCACGAAGGCCGTCTTGTGCAGGTAGATGCGGTCGGCCTGCTGCAGTTCCTTGATCGCTTCCAGCGCCTTCAGTTCCGGCGCCAGCGCGCTCTTCGGTGTGATGGCGCGCAGCGCCTTTTCGGCGTCCCACATCGCCACCAGCGCGCGGCGCAGAATTTTCTTGGTGCCTTCGTCGTACAGCGTCGCGTTCTCGGCTTCGTCATGGGCGTGGCCGAACTCGTGCAGCACGTCCATCTGGCCGTTTGCCGGCGCGTGGCCATGGTCGTCGTGGTCGTCGTGCTCTTCCTCGCCGCCGAACAAGGTCGATTCCTCGCCCAGGAACTGGCCGTAGCGGCGGCGCAGCTGGGCCTGGTCGGCGGCAATCGCCTCGCTGCGCTCGCGCACTTCGCTTGCCGCCATGCGTGTGGCCTTCATGTCGGCGATCAGCTGCTCGGTGTCGATGATGATCTGGCGCTGGCTACGCAGGCTTTGCGGCTTCACCAGCACCGGCATGGCCGAGGTGACTTCTTCCTCTTCCTGCTCCGGCACGGGCAGGCGCAAGGTGTAGGTCGGCGACTGCACGGTGTGCGGCTGGGCGGCGTTGTCGACGGCGCGGACAAAAAAGTACATCTCGTCGCCCGGCTCCATGCCGAGTTCCGCCAGCGTCCATTGCCTGGACCAGTTGCGCACGCGCGGGTCACTTGACGCGGGCAGCGGCATCTCGCGGTCGGTGAACTTGATGTTCTCGCCGCTGCCGCGCGCCAGGGTCAGGTGCAGGGTGGCGCGGCGCACGGCGTAGTCGTCGCGCACCGTCAGGGCCATGGCGGCGCTCTTTGCATCCGGCTTGAGTTCCTGGATCATCTGGGTCGGCTGGGTGACCGCGATCTGCGGCGGCGCGTCCGGCGTCACCTTCAGCGTGTAGCGCGCGCCGCGCCAGCGCCAGAACAGGGATTCGGTGGCGGTCAGTTCGGCGCACTTGGCGCCGGCATTCAGCGTTCGGCCATCGCTGAGTTCGAGGATGGTCTGGCCGGCTTCCGGATTCTTCAGGCACCAGGTGAGCTTGCTGCCTTCCGGTAGTTCGAGGTGGCGCGGTGCGCCTTCGGTGCGCGCCAGGCCGGTGTAGGCAGGCGGCGTCGCGGTGACGATCAGTTCCGGCACGACCGCAGCCTTGGCGGCCGGCGCTGCTGCGGCGGGCGCCGCTCCCTTTGATGCCTCGCCCTGTTGGCCGAAGAACCAGACGATGGCGGCAAAGGCGAGCCAGGGTGCGAGCCAGCTCAGGCCCATGTCCACATGGCGGCGCACAATGGCGCGCACGGTGCGCGCGTCGAGCCGCTCGGCGATGCGCGCCAGCAGGCGCTCGCGCTGCATCCTGGCCAGCGGCGTGTCGGCGTCGACCAGCAACGCGCTGCTGTCTTCCAGCTCGGGCACATCGGCGTCGAGCCAGCTCACCCAGCCGTAGGCCACGCGCTGGCGCAGGCGCGCGCCGTCCCACATGCACCAGGCGACCCAGGCCAGGAGTCCCGGCAGCAGGCGCAGCGACAGCCAGGGCAAGGCGCCTAGCACCCACAGCGGCAAGCGCCGCAGCAAGGCGGCACGCCAGATGCGACGGGCAATGTCAGCGTCGGCGTGCATGGGTCAAGATCCTTTCGAGAGCAAACAGGGCCACCAGCGCCCACATCAGGATGCCGCGCAGGGCGCCGTCCGCGTGCGTTGTGGACGGGACATTCGACGCGACGAAGGATTGCGACGGCGCGGTATAAGGGAGCGGCGCGTAATGCAGGTTGCGCCAGGTTTCCAGCAGGCGGCGCGCGGCGGCCGCCTCCGACGGCGGCCAGGCATCAGACGTCCACAGGCGGCCACGCGGGCTGTCGGCGTAGCGGATGCCGTCGACCGTTGGCGCTTTCGCCAGCTCCGGGAAGGCGCTCGCATCGGCAACCCACCACAGCGGCGCGCGCATCGAGGCTGGCGGTGCCTCGGGCTTGTCCCAGACGATCAACTCGGTTTTCGCGCCCGGCCCTTCGCCCACCACCGCGCGCAGCGGACCATTCAGGGCCGCGAACATGCGCCGCCACTCACCTGCCCGTTCGCCGACGACGGCGACGTGCACCTCGCCTGCTGCGGCAGGCTTGGCCAGCGTACGCAGGTCGAGCGCATGGCGGAACTGCGGCGGCGCAGCCGGCATCGGGATATCGCCCAGCACCAGCAGGCGCGCATCCGGCTTCCATTCGCGCTCGTGCGAACGGACCCAGGCCAGCGCCGCGGCTGCCGGCAGCGACAGGCGCGCAGCATTCCCGAACCCGGCGGCCTGCACCTGCTGCTCGGCCCAGCGCGCATCGGTGCCCTCGGCCACCACGACGGTGTTCCCGCGCCATGGCAGCACCGGGTCGGCCAGCCAGGCGATCAGGCAGGCCAGCAGCAGGCAGCGAACAATCAGCAGAATGACGTCGGCCCAGCGCCACACGCGCATCTGGCGCGGCTCGGTGCGCGGCAGGAAGCGTGCCGTGGCCATGGGTTCCGCCGCAACCTGGACGCGCTTCTTGCGGTGCCACCAGATCGGCAGCAGCAAGGTCGGTAAAGCCAGCCACCACAAACTGTTCATCGCCGTACCGCCTGACGCAGCCACTGGCGCAATACCTCGCCCGGCGCCTGTTCGATACGCGCGTTCACCAGCGGCACATCGCCGGCGCGGCAGGCTGCCGTCACCGCACCGAAGTGGGCCTCGCGGTTGCGCAGGTAGCCTTCGCGCAAATCGGCACCGAAGCGGAACACGCCGCCCTCGCGCTCGGGGTCGCGGTAGGCCGGATCGGCATCGAAACCGCCGGTGCATTCGGCCTCGGTCTGGATGCAGGCCAGGCGCACGTCGTGGCGCATGTGGCGCAGGCGCAGCAGGGCTTCCGACAGGGTCGAAGGGAAATCGAGGAAGTCGCTGGCGGCAAACACCAGCGCAGGCGCGCCCGCGAAGCGCAGCCCGGATTTCAGGACGGCGGCTTCCGGCAATTCGCCTTCGGCCCGTGCCGCATTCAATTTGGCCAGCACGCGCTGCAGCTGGCGCGGTCCGCGTGCGGCGGGCGTGAACTGCACGCGGCCGCCGGACAGGACAACCAGGCCGAAGGCATCTCCCTGGCGCTGTGCAATCGCCGCCACGCAGGCGAGCAAGGTGCGCGCATACGCCAGTTTATCGAGACCGGGGATGCTGCGGCTCGGCTCCATCATCGAGGCACTGGCGTCCAGCACCAGCCACAGGGCGACGTGGCTGTCGCGCTCGGCCTCGCGCACATAGTAGCGGTCGGCGCGCGCCAGCAGCTTCCAGTCGACGCGGCGCCACTCGTCGCCCGGCGCGTAGGCGCGGTATTCGGAGAACTCGACGCCGGAGCCGCGCTCGCGGCCGGCGTGGATGCCCTGCCCCAGCCCGGCCAGCACGTGGCGGATGACGAGGTCGAGGTTGGTCGTGTGCGCGATCAGCGCCGAGCTAACTGATGCCATTGCTTATGCCGATTCAGTCGACCTTGATCTCGCGTTGCAGCGCCTGCAGGATGTCGGCCATCGCCACGCCGTCGGCTTCGGCCTCGAAGTTGCGCACGACGCGGTGCGCCAGCACCGGCAGCAGCATCGCTCCAATATCGTCGCGCGTCACCGCCAGGCGGCCTTGCATCAGCGCGCGCGCTTTCGAGGCCAGCACCAGCGCCTGGCCGGCGCGCGGACCGGCGCCCCAGCCGACGTGCTTCTTCACCGCGGCGACCGTCGTTTCCTGTGGCCGCGTCGCGCGCACCAGGCGCGTGGCATAGCGCACCAGGTGGTCGCCGATCTCGATGTCGCGCACCAACTGCTGCAAGCGCAGCAGGGTGGCCAGGTCCATCGCGGCTTCCGCATCCTGCAGGCTCGAGCGGGTGGTGGCCGCGACCATCAGGACTTCCTCGTCCTCGGTCGGGTAGACCACGTCGATGCGCAGCAGGAAGCGGTCGAGCTGGGCTTCCGGCAGCGGATAGGTGCCGCTCTGCTCGATCGGGTTCTGGGTGGCCAGTACGAAGAAGGGACGCGGCAGCTTGTGGGTCTGGCCGGCGAAGGTGACCGAGCGTTCCTGCATCGCCTCCAGCAGGGCCGATTGGGTTTTCGGTGGTGCGCGGTTGATCTCGTCGGCCAGCAGCACCTGGGTGAACACGGGGCCGGGCTGGAAGCGGAAGGAGCGCTGGCGGGTAGCCGCGTCTTCTTCCAGGATCTCGGTGCCAACGATATCCGAGGGCATCAGGTCAGGCGTGAACTGCACCCGGCGGAACTGCATGTCGGTGGCCTGGGCCAGCGACTTCACCAACAGGGTTTTACCAAGGCCCGGCACGCCCTCGACCAGCGCATGCCCGCCCGCCAGCAAGCAGGTAATCAGGAGCTCGACCACGTTTTCCTGGCCGATGATCACGCGCCCCATGCTGGCTTTCAGGGCGGCGGTCTTGGCCACCAGGCTTGCTACTTCCGCTTCATTCCACGCTACCGCATCTTGTTCAGCCACTGCTCAAGCCCCTAACGCATATTGAATGATGTTCACCGCAAAGCGGGTATTGTCGACCGCGAGGAAACGCTTGTTACGGAAGTCGTAGTCCCACTCGCAGCCATAGTCCTTGTTCGAGTACAGCACGCGCACGCGCCCGCCAATTTCGATCGCCTTCAGGTATTCGTGCACCAGGTCGTCGCCCCAGCCGTTCAGCTCCACCGAGGTATTCGGCGGACCGTCGAACTTGAAGAAGCTGGAGTAGATCGGGTGGTTGTTCGGTATCTTCTTCAGGGCCGGGGCCCCGAAGATCTTCGCCATCTCGGCCTCGAACGATTTCGCGAACAGGCCGTCGATGTCGTGGTTGCAGTCGTCGACAAAGACGAAACCGCCGCCCTTCACGTAGCGTTCGAAGTTCTTGCGCTCGGCGGGTGTGAACTGCACCAGCTTGTGCCCGGCCAAGTAGCAGAACGGCGCCTCCAGCATCTTCGGGTCGCTTAGTGCCACCATCCGCTCGGCCGGGTCCACCTTGAGGGTGGTGTACTCGACCAGCGAATTGAGCACGTTGCTGGGCATGCGGATGTCCACGTCCCAGTCGCCCGACTCGTACATCAGGCGCGTGAAGTAAAAATCGTACCGGATCATCTCTTGATGCGATCTACACCGCGTCGGACAGCGACGTGAAGTTGAAGTCGCGCACCTTCATCGGCGGCAGGATCATCTGGTACGGCACTTCGTCCGGCGCGATCACCTCGGCCTTGCCCAACTCCTCGACGTTGTTGAGCAGGGTGACCGGGCTTTCGTTGAAGCGGAAGTTCTTGATCGGGTACTTGATCTTGCCGTTCTCGACGTAGAAGGTGCCGTCGCGGGTCAGGCCCGTGATCAGCAGCGACTGCGGGTCGACCATGCGGATGTACCAGGTGCGGGTGACGACCACGCCCTTCTTCGTCGAGGCGATCAGCTCTTCCAGCGATTTGCTGCCGCCGGCCATGATCATGTTGCCGTGGCCCGCGGTCGGCTTGACGCCCTGCTTCTGCGCCCAGTAGCGCGAGTACTCGAGCGAGGCGATGCGGCCGTTCTTGATGATGTCGGTACGCTGGCGTGCCATGCCGCTCTGGCCATCCCAGGGCATGACCGGCACGTCCGGATTCCACGGGTCGGCCCAGACGTTGATGCGCTCGTCGAACAGCTTGTCGCCCAGCCGGTTCTTGCCGCCGGATTTGGTGAGGAAGCTGCGGCCCTCGTCGGCGTCGCGCGCGCTGAAGGAGCCGAACATATTGCCCAGCACTTCGGAGGTCGCGGCCGGCTCCAGGATCACGGTGTAGCGGCCCGGCTCCAGCGCTTTCGCATCGACCGAACGCAGCGCCTTTTCGATGGCGACGCCGGCCGCCTCGCGCGCGTCGAAGCGGCGCGCATCGACCGCCGCGCGGCTGACCCAGCCCGAACCGCGGCCGTCTTCGGTACGCGCGGTGCAGGTGTAGGTGAGGTCGGTCATCTCCTGGAAGCCGAACACGCCGTTCGAGTTGGCGATCGCATTGAAGCGGGTGTTATCGTTGAAGAAGCCGGCGGTGACCAGTTTGTTCTTCTTGGCCTCCTCGATGCTGTAGGCCGCAACCTGGGCGCGGAAGTCCGGGTCGATGTCGGCGGTGGCGCGCACAAAGGTCGGCGTGGCCTTGTATTCCTGCTTGCCGATGGCCGGCATGAATTCGGGATTCTCGGGCGCCAGGCGCGCCAGTTCCTCGGCGCGGCGCACCGCTTTCTCCAGCGACTTGTCGTCGAACTCGTTCAACTGGGCGATGCCGGACTTCTTACCGAATGCCACCTGCACGGTGAGGGTCATGTCTTCGTTCAGGCCGGCGGTCGAGATGCTGTTGCGCGCGAAGCGCACGTTGCCCGAACGGTTGCCGCTGATGTCGACGCTGCATTCGTCTGCCTTCGAGAACGAGAGGACACGGTCGCAGATACGTTTTGCTTCTTCCTGGTTCAGCTGTTTCATGTGTTCTCCTCAACCGATCTTGCGTGCGGTGTTGATGACATTGATGCCGTTGAAGCGCGTGGTGCTCGACCCGTGCGAGACCGCGCTGACCTGGCTCGGCTGGCCCTTGCCGTCGAAGAAGGAGCCGCCCATGCGCCAGTCGCGTTCGTCGCAGATGGCGCTGCAGGCGTTCCAGAATTCCTGGGTGTTCGACTGGTAGGCCACGTCTTCCAGCGGATTGGTGATCTTGCCGTTCCTGATTTCGTAGAACAGCGTGCCGCCGAACTGGAAGTTGTAGCGCTGCTGGTCGATCGAATAGGAGCCGCGGCCGACGATGTAGATGCCCTTCTTGACGTCGGCAACCATTTCGTCGGGCGTGAGCTTTGCCTTGCCGGCCGCCAGCGAGACGTTCGGCATGCGCTGGAACTGCACGCTGCTCCAGGAGTCCGCATACGAGCAGCCGTGCGATTCCTTTTCGCCGATGATGTGGGCCTGGTCGCGCGTGGCCTGGTAATTCACCAGCACGCCGTCCTTGATGATGTCCCATTCCTTGGCGCGCACGCCTTCGTCGTCGTAGCCGATCAGGCCGAGCGAACCCGGCGTGGTGCGGTCGGCAATGAAGTTCACGCGCTCGGAACCGAACTTGAATTTCCTGGTCTGCCACTTGTCGAGCGTGGCGAAGCTGGTGCCGGCGTAGTTGGCTTCGTAGCCGAGCACGCGGTCGAGTTCCGTCGGGTGGCCGACGGCTTCGTGGATGGTCAGGAACAGGTGTTCCGGCGCCAGCACCAGGTCGTACTTGCCTGGTTCGACCGACTTGGCGCTGAGTTTTTCGCGCGCCTGCTTGCCGGCGAGGCGCGCATCTTCCACCACGTCGTACGACTTGGTGTAGAGCGTGGTGACGCCGCCGGCGGCGCGCACCTTGTCTTGCGCGCGCACGTCGAAGTATTCGTAACCCATGCTCACCGGCGCACCCAGGCCGCCGCGCGAGCGGAACTTGCCGGTGGCCTTGTCGACCGCGGTGGCGGTGATCGGCGCCCACAGGCGGTGGATGTCCTGGTCGATGTAGGAGCCGTCGGTGGAAGCGAAGTACTTTTGCTGGTTAATCTGGAACAGGTTCGCCGTCATGAAGCTGGCGCCCGCTTCCAGGCCGGCCTTGTTGGCGGCGATCAGCATGTCGGCCTTTTCCTTCACCGGCACCGCGCGCCAGTCCTTCTTGATCGGCGTGGCCCAGCTGACTTCGCCCACGCCCTTCACCGGCGCCAGTTGCACCGGCTCGGTTTGCAGGCGGGCGTTGGCCTTGGCGATGGCTACGGCCTGGCGCGCAGCGGCGGCCACGGCGTCGGGGTGCATGCTGTTGGTGGCGGCAAAGCCATAGGCGCCGCCGGCGATCACGCGCACGCCGACGCCGGTCGATTCGGTGTTGGTGATGTTCTCGACGTTCAGGTCGCGCGTAGTGATGAACTGGTTCAGGTAGCGGCCGATGCGCACGTCGCAGTAGGACGCGCCGGCGCTTGTTGCGGCGTTCAGGGCGGCGTCGGCCAGGGATTTCTTGAAGCCCAGCGCCATCGGGTTGAGCAGGTCTTCGGCCGCGATGGCGTTGCCGAATACCGGGACCAGCATGGCGCCAGCAGTGCCGGCGCCGATTTTTAGAAAACTACGTCGTTCCATCTTGTCTCCGTTACCCCGTGTTGTGGGGCTTTTCGTAGGGTGGGCCGGGCCGCGCAAGGCACTTGTGCCCACCCTACCAAGGCGCGTCAGCGCCTGTTCTTACACCGCGTCCGAGAGGGACGTGAAATTGAAGTCGCGCACCTTCATCGACGGAATCACCATCGGGTCCGGACCTTCGTCGCCGCCGATCACCACCGGCTTGCCGATCTCCTCGATATTGTTCAGCAGCGATACCGGGCTTTCGTTGAAGCGGAAGTTCTTGATCGGGTGCTTGATCTTGCCGTTCTCGATGTAGAAGGTGCCGTCGCGGGTCAGGCCGGTCAGGGCCACCGATTGCGGGTCGACCATGCGGATGTACCAGGTACGG
>DAMABW010000128.1:0-6017 GCA_031999925.1 Massilia sp.
AGTTCGAAGAGCCAAGATTTTAGAGGACTTTTGCGATTGCGTCAACGACGAGATCGATATTCTTCGAATTCAGCGCGGCAACGCAGATGCGGCCGGTATCCACCGCGTAGATCGACTCGTCGCGCAGCTGGCCGACCTGCTCCTTGGTGAGGCCCGAATACGAGAACATGCCCACCTGCTCGCGCACGAAACCGAAGTCGCGGCCCGGCGCCTTGGCGGCCAGCTTCGTCACCAGCTCTTCGCGCATCGCCTTGATGCGCACGCGCATGCCGGCCAGTTCGTCTTCCCACAACTGGCGCAGTTCCGGGGTCGAGAGCACGGTCGCGACGACTTTACCGCCATGCATCGGCGGGTTCGAGTAATTGGTGCGCACCACGCGCTTCAGCTGCGACAGCAAACGTGCCGCTTCTTCCGACGACGAGGCCACCACCGACAGCGCGCCGACGCGCTCGCCGTACAGCGAGAAGGACTTCGAGAACGAGTTCGACACCAGCAGCGGACCGCCGGCCTCGACGAAGCGGCGCACCACGGCGCCGTCTTCCGCGATGCCCGCGCCGAAGCCCTGGTAAGCCATGTCGAGGAAGGGAACCAGGCCCCCTTCGGTGACGGCGGCGATCACCTGGCCCCACTGCTCTTGCGTGAGGTCGGCGCCGGTCGGGTTATGGCAGCAGGCGTGCAGGACCACGATCGAGCCGGCGTCCATCTTGCGCAGCGACGCGATCAGGCCGTCGAAATCGACACCGTGGGTAGCCGGGTCGTAATAGGTGTAGTTGTTGACCACGAAGCCGGCCGATTCGAACAGCGCGCGGTGGTTTTCCCAGCTTGGGTCGCTGATGAAGACTTCCGAATCTGGCGAAAAACGCTTGAGGAAATCGGCGCCGAGTTTCAGGGCGCCGGTGCCGCCGATGGCCTGCACGGTGATGGCGCGCTTCTCTTGAATTACGGCGCTGTCGGCCCCAAATACAAGCTCTTGCACAGCCTTGTCGTACGCTGCCAGGCCGTCGATCGGCAGATAGGTACGCGGCGCTTGCTGCTCCATCAACTTCGCTTCCGCCTGTTGCACGCACTGCAGCAGGGGCACCTTGCCGTTATCGTCGTAATACACGCCCACGCCCAGATTGATCTTGGCCGGATTGGTGTCGGCGTTGAATGCTTCGGTGATGCCCAGGATAGGGTCGCGCGGGGCCATGTCGATGGCGCCGAAGAGGCTGGCGGAGGCGTTAGAAGTCATCGTGATAAACTGAATTGTCGGTGGGTTCGCAGCTGTTGTATAGACAGCGACGCTGCTGCAGAAACGTTGCTGCGGTGCGGCAAGTGAACTCCCATTCTAGCAAAGGTCGGACAACATGGCAGATATATCAGCTGTAAGCGCAGTCGAAAGCGGTCCCGAACCGACTGTGATTACCTACCCGAATTCGCCGTTCAAACTGCACCAGCCCTTTCCGCCGGCGGGCGACCAGCCGACCGCGATCGAAGGTCTGGTCGAAGGCATCGAGGACGGCCTGATGTACCAGACCCTGCTCGGGGTAACGGGCTCCGGTAAAACCTACACGATGGCCAACGTGATTGCCAAGGCTGGCCGTCCGGCGATCGTGTTCGCGCCGAATAAAACCCTGGCCGCCCAGCTGTATTCGGAGTTCCGCGAATTCTTCCCGCAGAACGCGGTCGAGTATTTCGTCTCCTACTACGACTACTACCAGCCGGAAGCCTACGTGCCGCAGCGCGATTTGTTCATTGAAAAGGACTCGTCGATCAACGAGCACATCGAGCAGATGCGTTTGTCGTGCACCAAGTCGCTGATGGAGCGGCGCGACGTGGTGATCGTCGCCACCGTGTCGGCGATCTACGGTATCGGTAATCCGAACGAATACCACAAGATGATCCTGACGCTGCGCCACAAGGATAAAGTGGCCCAGCGCGACATCATCGCGCGCCTGATCCAGATGCAGTATTCGCGTAACGAAATGGACTTCGGCCGCGGCACCTTCCGCGTGCGCGGCGACACCATCGACATCTTCCCGGCGGAACACGCGGAACTCGCGATCCGCGTCGAGATGTTCGACGACGAAATCGAATCGCTGCAACTGTTCGACCCGCTCACCGGCCGCGTGCGCCAGAAGATCCCGCGCTTCACCGTCTACCCGGGTTCGCACTACGTCACGCCGCGCTCCACCGTGCTGCGCGCGGTCGAGTCGATCAAGGCCGAGCTGCGCGACCGCCTGGAAGAATTCCGCCAGCAAAACAAGCTGATCGAGGAACAGCGCCTGGAACAGCGCACCCGCTTCGACCTCGAAATGCTGGCCGAGATCGGTTTTACGAAGGGCATCGAGAACTACTCGCGCCACCTGTCCGGCTCGATGCCGGGCGAACCGCCGCCGACCCTGGTCGACTACCTGCCGAAGGACGCGATCATGTTCATGGACGAGTCGCACGTGCTGGTCGGGCAATTGTCCGCCATGTACAACGGCGACCGTTCGCGCAAGACCAACCTGGTCGACTACGGCTTCCGCCTGCCTTCGGCGCTGGATAACCGGCCGCTGAAATTCGAGGAATTCGAAGGCAAGATGCGCCAGACCATTTTCGTGTCGGCCACCCCGGCCGAGTACGAAAAGGCGCATGCCGACAACGTGGTCGAGCAGGTGGTGCGCCCGACCGGCTTGGTCGACCCGGTGCTGATCGTGCGCCCTGCCCTGTCGCAGGTCGACGACCTGATGAGCGAGATCAACGACCGCATCAAGAAGGACGAGCGGGTGCTGGTGACCACGCTGACCAAGCGCATGGCCGAGCAACTGACCGAATACCTGAGCGACCACGGCATCAAGGTGCGCTACCTGCACAGCGACATCGAGACCGTCGAGCGCGTCGAGATCCTGCGCGACCTGCGCCTGGGTACCTTCGACGTGCTGATCGGGATTAACCTGCTGCGCGAGGGCCTGGACTTGCCGGAAGTGTCGCTGGTGGCCGTGCTCGACGCCGACAAGGAAGGCTTCCTGCGTTCCGAGCGTTCGCTGATCCAGACCATCGGCCGCGCGGCGCGTAACCTGAACGGCGTGGCGATCCTGTACGCCGACCACGTCACCGATTCGATGCGCCGCGCGATCGACGAAACCGAACGCCGCCGCGCCAAGCAGATCGCCTTCAACGAAGCCAACGGCATCACGCCGAAGGGTGTCCAGAAGAAGATCAAGGAGCTGATCGACGGCGTCTACAGCAACGCCGCGCAGAAGGCCATGGTCGAGGGCGTGCACGAGGACGCGGCGACCGCCAAGGTCGAGTCGATGAGCGAGAAGCAGATTTCGAAAGAGATCAAGCGTCTCGAGAAGCTCATGGTCGACCATGCCAAGAACCTCGAGTTCGAAAAGGCGGCCCAGGTGCGCGACCAGCTGCATGTGCTGAAGCAGCAGGCCTTCGGGGCGCCGGGGGCGGACAACGTCGTTTCAATGTTGGGCAAGTAAGCAGAACGGCGCCAATGGCGCCGTTTTTATCGATGTGCGTGGGGTTCGCAGGGTGGGTTCTCGAACCCACCCTAGCGCTTGAACATCCTCGGATCGAACCTGAACGACCGCGCCACGCTCAGCTTCACTTCCTCATACGCATGGTGCGCCGGATTGATCACGAGATTCACGCCCTCCCCCACGATCACCGACGGCACGCGCATGTAGAGAAATTCCCGCTTTTTCAAAAACGCCGTTCCGAACGCCGTCGCGCTGCCGCCATCCTCCAGCGCATCCCAGCCTTCGGGCAAGTCCTCCGCTGTCACATCGATCCCCAGCGCAGGATCGTCCGGCAGGTCGATCGCCACCAGCACCAGCGGCTGCTCGTCGATCTCCTCGGTATGCACGAACTTTTCCAGCACGGCCAGCTCGACCGTCATCGCCGCATACAGGGCTGGTTTCCCTTCGCTGTGCCAGTGTCCCCCGCTTTCACGCGCGCCCTTGCATTCGCGGTCGAGCGCCGCCTTTTCGATTGCAATTCTCCAGGTTCTCATGGGTACTGTCGTATAGCCAAGTAACCGCTTCAGCATACAACGAGCCCTGCACTCCGCCGCGCACGTATGCATGCAGGAACATATCTCATAAGAAGCGCAGGAAGCTCTCCAAAAACAAAAGCGGCCCGCAGGCCGCTTTTGTTTCGTGCTGTTACTTCACTCTCCGGCAAACGCGCCGGACAGGATTACTTCTGCTTGCGACGGCGAGCTGCGCCACCCAGCATCAGAGCGCCCAGGCCCAGCAGTGCAACGCTGGTTGGTTCCGGCACCAGGGAGATCTGGCCGCCGGTCGCGGTGTACAGGAAGTCCTTGTAGCCGCCCATGATCATGCCGCCGAAGTAGGTACCAAAAGTGCCTTCGGCATAGCCCAGCGAGGTGAAGCGGCCGCTGAAGGTGTTGTTCGCAACCAGCATCAGTTCGCCGTACATTTCGACGAACGATGGGCCGCCCGAGTCGCCGCCGCCGATGCCCGATTCACGGTCGTTCGGCAGGATCGGGGTGCAGACGCCGAACAGGTCGCAGAAGGTATCGCGGCCACGGCCGTCGAAGTCGGCGTAGTAGACTTCCTGGTTGCCGCCTTCGAAGTCCTGCTCGTCGTCGAGATCGATCAGGTCGACGTAGTTTTCGCCGCTGCGCTTGACGCGGAAGTCAGGGCTGATGTAGTAGCCGTTGACGCCATCGCCCGAGGTGCCGTAGCCGACCATGGTGATATGGGTGCCGGCGTTGATCGGGTTGACTGCGACCTTGTAGATCTTGGCGGTATCCGGCGCGTCTTGCGACAGGGTGATGACGGCGACGTCGTCGTTCACGCAGCCGCGGCTGCCGTCCGGGCAGTTGTTGAAGCCCTGGTAATCCTTGTGTACGGCGAACGAGCTGGCGGTGATGACTGGCGAACCAGCGGCGGTCGGTGCGCTGTTGAAGACCACGCGCACGTCGCTGCCTGGCTTGTTCAGGTCGACATAGGAACCGTTGCCGTTGGTGTCGACGCAGTGACCTGCCGAGACCACCTGGCGCTTGCCCACCAGGGCGCCCGAGCAGATAAAGGATTGGCCGTCGTAACGGATGTTGATGCTGACCACGCCCGAGAATTTCGACGATGCGACGTTCGGATCGACGTGTGCGCCCGGGGTATCCGGCAGTGCGCCCGAGGTGATGGTTGGGGTCACGACCGAGCCTGGGGTAGCGGCGATCGAGCCTGCGTGGGCCGAGCCCATGCCAAACACGAAGCCGGTTGCAACGACAGCACCAGCGATTTTCTTCAACGACAGATTCCGATTCAGCATTTGTTTTCCTTTTAGTTTGACTAGATCTCTCACGGACGGTCCCAACAACCGTGTATCAACTGTTTAGCAGAAACCGTGCCAGAAGGAAAATAATGCATCGATTCAATATGTTAGCCAATTAACATAAAGAATTTGTATCCTGGTTGTAAGAATTTCCGACACTCAATTACAAGTGTCGGACAAGCTGGGCAGGATTACTTGGCGTCCTTGACGTCCACCAGTTCGACGTCGAACATCAGGTTGGCATTCGGCGGGATCGGACCGGCGCCGCGTGCGCCGTAACCGAGTTCTGCCGGGACGATCAGGGTGCGCTTGCCGCCCACCTTCATGCCCACCACGCCTTCGTCCCAGCCCTTGATGACCGCGCCCATGCCGAGCGGGAAAGTGAATGGCGCGCCGCCCACCGAGGTGTCGAACTGCGGACCGCGGCCCTTGGGCGACTTGGGCGAATACAGCCAGCCGGTGTACTTGACGGTGACGGTCTTGCCGCTGACCGCCTCCTTGCCCTTGCCGACGACGGTATCGGTCTTTTGCAGCTGCATGCGCGCCGGCGCGTCGGCGCTGGCGGGTGCAGCGGGTGCGGCGGCGTGTGCGCCGGCGACGGACAGGATCAGGGCCAGCCCGAGGGCGGAAACGTGTGATTTCATGGAAATGCCTTCGTAAGGATTGTCTGCACTATTGTTCGCGCAGCCGCTTTCTTGCCAATTGGCACGGGCGACTGTGCGGGCAGTATTCCCTACTCGGCA
>DAMABW010000128.1:6027-10566 GCA_031999925.1 Massilia sp.
ACTCGGCAAATCAACACAAGCTCAACGATTTGCTGCCTGTACCTCGGCGAGGATTTCCGCCACCCGGTTCAGGTCGGCGGGTTTGACGAGATGGTAATTGAAGCCAGCCTCCTCGGCCAGGCGCTGGTCTTCGGGCTGGCCGTAGCCGGTCAGGGCCACCAGCACGGCGCCCGCCAGTTCGGGCATGGCGCGCAACTGGCGCGCCAGCGCGTAGCCGTCGGTATCGGGCAAGCCGATGTCGAGCAGCATCACCTGCGGCCTGACCTGGCGCGCCCGCTCCAGCGCGCCGCGGCCGTCGTACTCGACCGATACCGCATGGCCCTGCACTTCCAGCACCGTGCCCAGCAGTTCGGCGGCATCCTGGTTGTCGTCGACCACCAGTACGCGCAGCGGCGCCTGCTGTGGCGCTTCCTGCGCAGCGCCGGCCGCCGGCGCCGCCACGTCGACTTGCAGGCGCGGCACGCAGATCTCGAATTCGCTGCCGCGTCCGGGTGCGGCGCGCGCGTCGACGGTGCCGCCGTGCAGCACGATCAGGCTCTTCACCAGCGCCAGGCCGAGACCGAGCCCGCCCTGCGAACGGTCGGGCGTGCGCTCGGCCTGGGTGAACAGGTCGAAGATATACGGCAGCACGTCGGACTCGATGCCGATGCCGTTGTCGGTCACGGTCACCGTCACACGGTCGCCGTGGGCGAACACGCGCAGCGCGATCTGGCCGCCCGCCGGCGTGTACTTGGCGGCGTTGTTCAGGATGTTCGACAGCACCTGCACCAGGCGCGTGCGGTCGCCCAGCACGTGCACCGGCTCGCCCGACAGTTCCATCGTCAAGGCATGGCGCTTGGCTTCGATCAGCGGACGCACTTGTTCGAGTGCGCCGGCCACGATCGTGTTCAGGTCGAGCTCTTCCTTCTCCAGCGTGACCAGGCCACGCGTGACCCGCGACACATCCAGCAGGTCGTTGACCAGGCTGGTCATGTGCTCGGCCTGGCGCGAGATGATCTCGCTGGCGTTGCGCACGGCCTTGGCGTCGAGCGTGCCCATCTTCAGCAGATGGGCAGCGGTGGTGATCGGCGCCAGCGGGTTGCGCAGTTCGTGCGCCAGCATGGCCAGGAACTGGTCTTTCTGGCGGTTCGCGGCGCGCAGTTCGTCCTCGATCTGCTTGCGCGGCGTGACGTCGCTGCCCTCGACGAAGATGCCGACCACGTTGCCGTGCGGGTCGCGGATCGGCTGGTAGACGAAATCGATGTAGCGCAGCTCGAGCGGCGCGCCCGGCTCGCGTTCCACCTTTAGCGGCACCGCATGGCCGACGAAGGGTTCGCCGCTCGTGTACACCTGGTCGAGCAGCTCGAAATAGCCCTGCCCTTCCACCTCGGGCAAGGCTGCACGCGCGGTCTTGCCGACGATGTCGCGGTAGCCGATCAGCTGCTGGTAACTTTTGTTTGCAATCTCAAACATATGTTCAGGACCGCGCAGCACGGCGATGATGCCGGGCGCCTGCTCGAACAGCGTCATCAGGCGTTCGTTTTCTTCCTTGCGGTAGCGCTCGCCCAGCACCTGTTCGGTCGCCTCGACGCAGGCGCAGTACACGCCGCCCACCGCGCCGCTGTCGTCGCGCACGGCCGAGTACGAGAAGGTGAACCAGGTCTGCTCGTCGTAGCCGTGGCGGTTCATCAGCAGCGGCAGCTTTTCCCACCAAGTGCCCTCGCCCTGCAGGGCGCGCTCGACGATGGGGGCAATGTCGCTCCAGATCTCGCCCCAGATGTCCTTGAAGGGCGCGCCCAGCGAGGACGGGTGCTTGTCGCCGAGGATCTCGCTGTAGGCGTCGTTGTAGAGGAAGGCCAGCTCCTTGCCCCAGGCGACGAACATCGGGAACTTCGAGTTGAGCATCAGCGCGACCACCGTGCGCAGCGCCTGCGGCCAGCCGCGCGGATCGCCGAGCGGCGAGCGCGACCAGTCGTGCGCGCGCATCATGGCCCCGGCTTCGCCGCCGCCGCTGAGGAACATCAGTTCGCCGTTATCAAGCGCGGTATCGTGGCCGGATGGGATGCGCGGGTCGCTCATGTCAGAGTGTCCGGACGAATTCGCGGATACCGCCAAGCAGCATCTCGACCGACATCGCCGTCAGGATCAGGCCCATCAAGCGTTCGAAGGCCGTCATCACCTGCGGACCGAGCTTTTGCTGCAGACGCTCGGCGCTCAGGAACACCGCCAGCCAGACCACGCCGACCGCCGCCAGGGCTGCCACGTGAATCATGGTTTCCGACATCGTCTCCGAACTGAACAGCAGCACCGTGGCCAGCGCCGACGGGCCGGCCAGGGCGGGAATCGCCAGCGGCACGATGAAGGGCTCGCCATGCTCGCTGTGTCCCAGCACGCCGTCCGGATGCGGGAAGATCATGCGGATCGCGATGATCAGGAGGATCACGGCGCCGCCGATGCGCAGCGCGATCGGGCTCAGGTGCAGGGCTGCGAGGAAGTGTTGGCCGAAGAACATGAAGACCAGCAGCAGCAGGAAGGCGATCGCGCATTCGCGCACCACGATGCGCGGGCGGCGGTGCAGCGGCGTGTCCTTCAGGGCGGTGGCGAACAAGGGAACGTTGCCGAACGGGTCAGTGACGAGAATGAGGAGGATGAAGGTCTGGAAGAAGCTCTGGGTCATGGTTCTTATTGTTTGTGACGTTCCCGCCGAGGCAATCAAGGCTTTCGTAACAATCTTAACCGATCTGCACCGGTGGTGTTAGCTTGATAACGTGCGGTAACGCTCGAAGGTAGACGAGAAACGAGAAAAAGCCAGGGCATCCTGCGACACCCTGGCCTCTTGCCATACGTGATGACACAGCGGCCCGCAGGCCGCATGTTGCGATTACTTCTCGAACTTCTTCATCCACGCCGCCAGCTGGTGCGGGCGCAGGCCGTCGTAGTCTTCGAACGGCTGGTGGATCCACGGGTTGTGCGGCAGGTCTTCCAGGTGGTAGTCCGGCTTGAAGGCCGAGGTACCCTTCACCCAGATCACGGCCGAACGCACTTCGGTGACGTCGGCGTAGTTCTCGGTCAGGTGCTCGCGCACCTTCTGCAGGGTGACGCCGGAGTCGGCCAGGTCGTCGACCAGCAGGATGCGGCCGGCCAGCGGGCCCTTGGTCATCGTCATGTACTTGGCGATGTCCAGGTTGCCCTGCTTGGTGCCGGCTTCTTCGCGGTAGGAGCTGGTCGACAGGATCGCCAGCGGCACGTCGAAGATGCGCGAGATCACGTCGCCCGGACGCACGCCGCCGCGCGCCAGGCACAGCACCATGTCGAACTTCCAGTTCGATTCGTAGACTTGCAGGGCCAGGCGCTCGACCAGGCGGTTGTACTCGTCCCAGGAGACCCAGAGGTCCTTGTCGGTCGATGCAGGAGTATTCATTTCAGTCATTCCTATTTTTGGAACCTCCAAAAACCTACTGCGCGTTGCATTGTCGGCCTGTGCCGCCAAGGCGATAGCTCGCTGTACATTCGTACAGCGAGCATGATCCCCTTGGGGGCTCGGCCAACACTGCCGCCGCTCGCTACGGTTTTTGAAGGTCCCTATTTATTAATCAGGCAGCAAATGGGTGGCGCAGGACAATGGTTTCTTCGCGGTCCGGACCGGTCGAGACCATGTCGACCGGGATGCCGACCAGTTCTTCGATGCGCTTGATGTAGGCGCGGGCATTCGCCGGCAGTTCTTCCATCGACTTGGCGCCGACGGTCGATTCGGTCCAGCCCGGCATTTCTTCGTAGACCGGCTCGCACAGGGCGGCTTCTTCGGCGCCGACCGGGAAGATGTCGGCCTCAACGCCGTTGACCTTGTAGCCGGTGCACAGCTTCAGCGATTCGATACCGTCCAGCACGTCCAGCTTGGTCAGGCACATGCCCGACACGCCGTTGATCTGGACCGAGCGGCGCAGCAGCGCGGCGTCGAACCAGCCGCAGCGGCGCGCGCGGCCGGTGACGGTGCCGAACTCGTGGCCCACGCGCGACAGGTGCTCGCCGACGCCTTCAGCGGTCGACAGTTCCGACGGGAACGGACCCGAACCGACGCGGGTGGTGTAGGCCTTGGTGATGCCCATGATGTAGTGCAGCATGCCAGGACCGACGCCGGCGCCGGCGGCGGCGTTGCCCGCCACGCAGTTCGACGAGGTGACGAACGGGTAGGTGCCGTGGTCGACGTCGAGCAGGGAACCTTGCGCGCCTTCGAACAGCAGGTGGCCGCCGGCCTTGTGCGCGGCGTACAGTGCCGACGACACGTCGCCGACCATCGGACGCAGGCGCGGCACCAGGGCCATCGCGTCGTCGAAGGTCTTCTGGAAGTCGATCGCTTCGCCGCCCAGGTAGTTCACCAGCACGAAGTTGTGGTATTCCAGGTTTTCCTTCAGCTTCTCGGCGAAGCGCTCTTCGTTGAGCATGTCGGCGATGCGGATCGCGCGGCGCGCGACCTTGTCTTCGTAGGCCGGGCCGATGCCCTTGCCGGTGGTGCCGATCTTGTTCTCGCCGCGCTTGGCTTCGCGTGCCTTGTCGATGGCG
>DAMABW010000129.1:0-10560 GCA_031999925.1 Massilia sp.
GTCGGTGCCGGTGTAGTACTCGGTAATGTAGACCATCAGCCCGGTCAGCACGATGCCGACGACGGCGCAGCCGAGCATGCTGCCGCGCATGGCTTCGTCGTCCCAGACCAGCCAGGTGATGACGGCGAAGCCGATCAGCGACAGCCCGGCCGCCCACCACAACCCGGTGTACAGGGCCGACATGATCTTGCGCCCCGGCTTGTGGCGCACCATGGCGCAGCCGACGATCGAACCGAGGATCGACACCGCGCCCAGCGCCAGCGGATAGATGATCGCTTCGCCGGCGCCGTCGACGATCATCAGTGCGCCGAGCAGCATGGTGGCGATCAGGGTGACCACGTACGTTTCGAACAGGTCGGCCGCCATGCCGGCGCAGTCGCCGACATTGTCGCCCACGTTGTCGGCGATCACCGCCGGGTTGCGCGGATCGTCTTCGGGAATGCCGGCCTCGACCTTGCCGACCAGGTCGGCGCCGACGTCGGCACCCTTGGTGAAGATGCCGCCGCCCAAGCGCGCGAAGATCGAGATCAGCGAGGCGCCAAAAGCGAGGCCGATCAGGGGCTTGATCACGTCATGGCGCGACAAGGCCGCGTCGCCGTTGGCGGAAAGCGCCCAGTAGAACAGCGTCACGCCCAGCAGACCCAGGCCGACCACCAGCATGCCGGTGATCGCCCCGCCCTTGAAGGCGACATCGAGCGCCTCGTTCATGCCACGACTGGCGGCCTGGGCGGTGCGCACGTTGGCGCGCACCGAGACGTTCATGCCGATGAAGCCGCAGGCACCGGACAGCACCGCGCCGGCCAGGAAGCCGCCCGCGGTCCAGGCGCCGAGAAGGAAGTAGATGGCAACCAGCAGCACCAGGCCGACGATGCCGATGGTGCGGTACTGGCGCCCGAGGTAGGCGGCGGCGCCTTCCTGGATGGCCAGCGAGATTTCCTGCATACGGGCGTTGCCGGCGTCCTGGCGCAGGATCCAGGCGCGGGCCCAGAGCCCGTAGATGACCGCGATGACGCCGCAGGCCACGGTAAACGTGATCAGGTTTGCTGCCATGTCGTCCCCTTAGTTTTTTAATCAAGCAACACCACACAACGAAAGAATGCTCACCTCTACGGCGAAGCAGTCTGCCTCACTGCGTACTGCACACATTTGATCCAAACCACTGATACGACGGGTGACAGCGCGTCATCCGGGTATAAAAAAAGCGGACATCGCTGTCCGCTTCAGTCTTGCTCCCGATTACTCGGAAAGCGCGGCAAACGCCGCGTCGCGTACTTGTTCGACCGGACCCACGCCCGTGATCTTGCGGTACTTCGGCGCGCCCGGCAGGCCCGACTGGGTCCACTTGTTGTAGTAGCCGAGCAGCACTTCGGTCTGGTTGTGGTAGACCGACAGGCGCTTCTTGACGGTTTCTTCCTTGTCGTCGTCGCGCTGGACCAGCGGTTCGCCGGTGACGTCGTCGGTGTCGGCAACTTTCGGCGGGTTGAACTTGGTGTGGTACACGCGGCCCGACGGCTGGTGGGTGCGGCGACCGCTCATGCGTTCGACGATCAAATCGTCGGGCACGTCGATTTCGAGCACGTAGTCGACGTTGATGCCGTTGTCCTTCATGGCGTCGGCCTGGGCAATGGTGCGCGGGAAGCCGTCGAACAGGTAGCCGTTGGCGCAATCGGCTTCCTGCAGGCGGTCTTTCACGAGGCCGATCATGATGTCGTCGGAAACCAGGCCGCCTGCATCCATTACTTTTTTCGCCGCCAGGCCCAGCTCGGTGCCGGCCTTGATCGCCGCACGCAGCATGTCGCCGGTGGAGATCTGGGGGATATTGTATTTTTCCTTGATGAAGTTAGCCTGGGTGCCCTTACCGGCGCCAGGCGCTCCTAACAGAATGAGACGCATGAAAAATTCCTAAACGGATGTTGAAAATCGGGATATTGAATACCGCGGATATTGAAAATTGTTATTGTGTTGGCAATGGATTGCGATTGATGCTTAATTGCTGCATACCTGCCTAGCTTGATACGAAACTTACCACAAAAGGCAGCGTCAACGCTAATTCCAGCGGCTGACCTCGGTCGCGATTTTTTGCTTTTTTGATGTACCGCAGACCAACCGCCAATCAATTGCAACAAAGCTCAATACGCAATTCAAGACGCGTAGTGCAATTGCACCCGTGCTAAGTCTTCCGGGGTGTCGACACCGGCCGGGGGCGCACTGTCGGTCACGTGGACGGCGATCGGCACGCCATGCCACAGGACGCGCAATTGTTCCAGGGCTTCGATCTGCTCGAGCGGCGAGACTTCCAGGCCCGGATAGGCTTGCAGGAAGGCATTGCTATACGCATAGAGACCGATGTGGCGCAGCGGCGCATATCCGGCCGGCAATGCGTCGCGGGTCGCGGCAAAGGCGTCGCGTGCCCAGGGGATGCTGGCGCGCGAGAAATACAGGGCGCGGCCGGCCTTGTCGAGCACTACCTTTACCACGTTCGGGTTGAAGACGTCGGCGGCATCGTGCAGCGGATGGGCGCAGGTGGCCATCGGCACGTCACGACTGATGCGCGCGGCGCAGGCCGCCAGCAGGGCCGGGTCGATCAGCGGCTCGTCGCCCTGCAGATTGACCACGACCTCGTCGTCGGGCAGGTTCAGGGTGCGCGCCACTTCGGCGATGCGGTCGGTGCCGGACGGGTGGTCGGCGCGCGTCATGACCGCTTCCACGCCATGCGCGGCGCAGGCGGCGGCAATGTCGGCGTGGTCGGTGGCGACGATGATGCGCTGCGCGCCTGACTCGCGCGCGCGCTCGGCAACGCGCACCACCATGGGTTTACCACCGAGGTCAGCCAGCGGCTTGTTCGGCAGCCGGGTCGAGGCCAGGCGTGCCGGGATGATGACGGTGAAACTCATTGTCAGACCGGCTCGATCTTGCGCGCCTGGTCGGCCCACATGATCGGGATACCATCGCGGATCGGGTAAGCCAGGCGGTCCGGGCGGCAGGTCAGTTCCTGGCCTTTCTTATCGTATTCGAGCGGGCCCTTGCACAGCGGGCAGACCAGGATATCAAGCAGTCGAGCGTCCACGACATTTCTCCACAATTTGTTGGGCAAGCGCGGCATCGATGCGCGCGCTGACCGGCACCACCCACAGGCGCGGGTCGTGCTTCAGGTTTTCAAGTTGCCCACATTTTACTGCATCCTTCTCGGTGATCAGGATGACATCGGCATCCACGCCCGCAAACGGGTCGTCGCGGAAGTCGTGGTGGTCGGGCAAGGGCAATTCCTCGAACGACAAGCCGGCGCCGCGCAACATGGCGAAAAAGCGCCCCGGGTTGCCGATCCCGGCGGCGGCCAGGATGCGCTTGCCGGCAAAGGCAGCCAGGGGCTGGCGCTGTTTCGCATCGACCAGTTGCTCGGCCGTGTCGCCGGCCAGCGCCATGCGGAAAGGCCGGCCGCCGACGGCGCGCGCCAGTTGCGGCCCGATCTCGGGCGCATTCACCACCGTGAAGTCGCGCCGGCGCGACGGCGGCTCGCGCAAGGGGCCGGCCGGCAGCAGCCAGCCATTGCCGACGCCGCGTCCGTCGAACAGCACCACCTCGACGTCGCGCGCCAGGGCGTAGTGCTGCAACCCATCGTCGGTGATCAGGACGTTCACCTCGGGATGCGCCGTTAGCAGCGCCCTGCCCGCCTCCGCGCGCTGGCGGCCGACGAAGACCGGCACGCCGGTGCGGCGCGCGATCAGGAGCGGCTCGTCGCCGACCAGGGCTGTATCGGCGTCGGGCGTCACGGCGCGTGGCGCTTCTCCCTCGCTCCCGTGGCCGCGCGAGATCACGCCCGGACGCATGCCGGCCTGCGCCAGCGCTTCGGCCAGCCAGATGGTCAGCGGGGTCTTGCCCGTGCCGCCAATAAAAATATTTCCGACAACGACAACCGGCACCGGCAGCCGCCCGGACTTCAGCACGCCGGCGCGATACAGCGCGGCGCGCAAGCCGGCCAGCGCGCGAAACAGCAGCGAGACCGGCCACAGCGCACAGGCGAGCGGACCGCGGCGCAGCCAGGCGCGAGTCAGGGTCGATTCGAGGGAGTGGTTCTTGGACATAGAGAAGGAGCTGAAACGCAGCGGGCGCAATGCGCCGGCTTCGTTTCAGCGGTTTTACTTCGATTACTTCTTGCCGCCGGTCTGGGCCGCGAAGGTCAGCTTGTCGTAGCCGGCCAGGCGCGCCGCTTCCAGCACGTTGATGACCATCTGGTGCATCGCGAACTGGTCGGCGTTGACGATGATGACAGGATCAAGCACAGGCTGGCCGTTCGGGCCGGAGCGCGCGGCGGCCTTCAGGTCGTCGGCCAGGCCATTCACGCCATGGAAGGACACCGGCGTGTTGTTCACCGTGTAGTTACCCTTGGCGTCGATCGTGACATTGATCTCGAAAGGTTTTTCCACCACCTTCTCGGCGTCGGCCGTCGGCAGCGTGATCTGCAGCTCGGTGAACTTGCTGTAGGTGGTCGACACCATCAGGAAGATGAGCACGACCAGCAGCACGTCGATGAACGGGATCAGGTTGATTTCCGGATCCTCGCGCTTGCGGCCGCGGCGAAAGTCCATCATTTGCGGGCACCGTGGACGACATCGACGAACTTCACCGCCTGCAGTTCCATGTCGACGATGAAGCTGTCGACCAGGGCGCGGAAGTGGCGGTAGAAGACCAGGGCCGGCATTGCGATCGCCAGGCCGAAACCGGTGTTATACAGCGCGATCGAAATACCGTGCGCCAGCTGCGCGGGATTCGCGCCCGAGGCATTTTGCGAACCGAAGATCTCGATCATGCCGACCACCGTGCCGAACAGACCCATCAGCGGCGCCAGCGAGGCGATGGTGCCGAGCGTGGTCAGGAAACGCTCGAGCACGTGGGCAACGCCGCGGCCTGCTTCCTCGATCGACTCTTTCATGACGTCGCGCGGGGCGTCGACATTGCGCAGGGCGGCGGCCAGCACGGTGCCGAGCGGCGAGTTGGTTTCCAGGGTGTTGATGATGTCCGGGGTGACCTTGTTGTTACGGTAGACGTTGATGACTTCGCCGAGCAACTGCTTAGGGAGAATCTTCTCGCGGCGCAGGTAAATCAGGCGTTCGATGATCAAGGCCAGGGCGACGATCGAGGCAATCAGCAATGGCCAGATGGGCCAGCCTGCGGCTTGTAAGATGGCGAGCAAGTGAACTCCTGACAGAATGGAAACGAATCCGGCAATGTAGCAAGTTGCTGCCACCTGAGCAAGAGTAGTTCTGCACAAGTTCTGTGGATAAAATTGTGCGCAAGGACACCTCCAAACGGCAAGCCCTTTGATTCTTAAAGGAATTTTCTTCGTGCGCAAGAAAGAAGCAGGGACCAAACGGGTCTGAAAAGCCGCCGCTGCAGGATCGCGCCATGCCGGGCTTCGCTGACGCCACCTCTACTTTTAAACATTTTCTGTGGATAAAAATGTGTGCAATGCGGCGCACGCGAACTCAAGTGCTTGATTTAGCTCAACAATATTGTTCTGCTGAAGAATGTGGCAGCACCCGGTGCTGAGGAAATGCAATGTCGCTGAATTTTTCCCCACATTTTTTGTGGACAAAATTGTGAGCAAGGCCTCTGATGCATAGGGAGGCCTTTGATTTCAAACGGAAAAATTGTTCTGCAAAGAAAGTAAGCATACTGACTTATCCCCACTGCACCATCTCTGCCTCGAAGCCGCTCGCATGCGTAAAAAGCGAGCTGACGTCTATGCACACTTTCTGTGGAAAAGAATGTGAGCAAGGCCCCGTCCGAAACAGCAAGCCCTTGTTTTATAACGGATTCATGGCACCGCCTTCTTTTTGAGCAAGCTCAAGAGTTATTAACGAAAAATAGGGTAATGCTCAGTTCGCCCAAGGATTCATTGGTTTCTCGACAACCCAAAGTCCTGCGCAAAAGCGCTTCCCGGTTCTGGCATGCTTTCGCACACAGGATTGCATATGTGCCCTTCTTCACATTTTCTGTGGACAAAATTGTGAGGAAGCGCCCCGCACTTGCTCAAGCCCTTTGATTTCAAAGGATAAATTTATTCTGCTTTAATTTGTAGCACGGTTCATGCGGGGGTCTCTCCAGCTCGCCTTCTAGCGTGGACAACACATCAGGCCAGGTCGTGTCACACCGCAGATCAATTCAGCTTTGCACACAAACTGTGGAAAAAGATGTGCGCAAGGCAGGTGCACTAAAGCTAAGCCTTTGATTCGATTACACATAGGACTGCATGCCTGCATTTTCGGCAGGTGGAGAAGCATACTGCTGAGTTCCTCACATTTTTTGTGGATAACATTGTGCCCAAGTGAACCCTGCCCCAGGTAACTCTTTGATTTCAAACAAAACACCCTGCCATGCCTGCAAAAAAGGCGCGTGCGTTCGTTTCAAATAAGCCTTGTCGGGATGCCCTGGATATGCCATAAGCTTCACCGCTCATGCACCAGGATGCCAACATGCTCAACGATACCGATCCCGACACCGCCTACACCGCCCCGGCGGTCCTGTCCGTCACTGCCCTGAACGGGCAAGTGGCACGCTTGCTCGAGCGCTCGTTCCCGCTGGTATGGATCGGCGGCGAAATCTCGAACTTCACGCGCGCCAGTTCCGGCCATTGGTATTTCACCTTGAAGGACGACGCGGCCCAGGTACGCGCGGTGATGTTCCGCAGTCGCGCCCAGTACGCCGGCTTCGTGCCGCGCGAAGGCGACAAGGTCGAAGTGCGCGCCCTGGTCACGCTGTACGGCGCACGCGGCGACTACCAGATCAATGTCGAGACGATCCGGCGCGCCGGCGTGGGCCAACTCTACGAAGCATTCCTCCGCCTGAAGGAAAAGCTGAGCAGCCAGGGCCTGTTCGACGCGGAGCGCAAGCGTCCGTTGCCGCTGTTCACGCGCAGCATCGGCATCGTCACCAGCCCGCAGGCGGCAGCCCTGCGCGACGTGCTCACCGCGCTCAAGCGCCGCGCGCCGCACGTGAACATCGTGCTCTATCCTGCCCCGGTGCAGGGCCAGTTTGCCGCTGACAAGATCGCCGAAGCCATCATGACGGCATCGCGCCGCGCCGAGGTCGACGTGCTGCTGGTGGTCCGCGGCGGCGGCTCGATCGAGGACCTGTGGAGCTTCAACGAGGAATGCGTGGCGCGCGCGATTGCCGCCTGCAGTATTCCCGTGATTGCCGGCGTCGGCCACGAAACCGATGTCACGATCGCCGACTTCGCCGCCGACATGCGCGCCGCCACGCCGACTGCGGCAGCGGAACTGGCGGCCACCCCGCGCGACGACTGGATGGCTTCGCTGTCGGCGGACGCCCTCGACTTGCGCCGCGCCATGGCGCGCCGGCTGTCCGAGGCCAGCCAGGGCCTGGATAACCTCAGCCGCCGCCTGCTGAGCCCGACGGCCCAGATCGCCCACCAGCGCCTCAAGCTGCGCGCCATGGCTGCCTCGCTGACACATGCGGTGCGCACGCCGCTGGGACGCGGCGGCGTCACCCTGGCCCAACTGCAACAGCGCTGGGCGCGCCACCGCCCGGATTTGCGCACCCTGCGCGCCCAGATCATGTCCGAGCAACGTCACCTGAACGCCAGCGTGTGCACGCTGGTCAAACAGCGGCGCGACAGCCTGGGGGCGCTGGCGGCCCAACTGGAACTGCTGAATCCGCAGCGCACGCTCGAACGCGGCTATGCCATCGTCAGCAATGCCAAGGGCGAGGCGCTGCGTTCACCCGACGGGATCAAGGCGCGCACCGCGCTGACGGTGCGCCTGGCCGAAGGCAGTGCGCAGGTGCGGGTGTCGAGTGTACAGACCGAGTTGGAATGACGGCAATCTGGGCAAGCATGCAACGTCGGTCCATCCGGTTTAGAATATGCCCCGTTTCTGAACAATAACTTTCCAACCAACAAGGACAAAGACATGGAACATACCCTGCCGCCACTGCCGTACGCCAAAGACGCCCTGCTGCCGCACATCTCGGCCGAGACCCTGGAATACCACTACGGCAAGCACCACGCGACCTATGTGACGAACCTGAACAACCTGATCAAGGGCACCGAGTTCGAAAACATGTCGCTGGAAGAAATCGTCAAGAAGTCCTCGGGCGGCATCTTCAACAACTCGGCGCAAGTCTGGAACCACACCTTCTTCTGGAACTGCATGTCGCCGAACGGCGGCGGCGCGCCGACCGGCAAGGTCGCCGAGGCGATCAACGCGAAATGGGGTTCGTTCGACAAGTTCAAGGAAGAGTTCACCAAGTCGGCAGTCGGCAACTTCGGTTCGGGCTGGACCTGGCTGGTGCAAAAGGCCGACGGCGGCGTCGACATCGTCAACACCTCGAACGCCCACACCCCGCTGGCCTCGGACGACAAGGCCCTGCTGACCTGCGACGTCTGGGAACACGCCTACTACATCGACTACCGCAACGCGCGCGCCAAGTTCGTGGAATCGTGGTGGAACCTGGTCAACTGGGAATTCGTGAACGGCAACCTGGCATAAGCCTATTTGTTTCGTCATAATTAAGTTCGGAACAACTTAATTAAGTTCGGAACATATCGGCAAGCCGAGGCAACACCGCTCTAATATAGTTCGGAACATGCTTCGACCTCTACGGCCCGCTTCTCGCGGGCCGTGTCTTTTCAAGCTGCATATTAATCACAACGCTACACGGCTTGGCCGCTGAAATTGGCGCTCAAGCATGGCGGCCATGAATGAGGTGGAGAATTCCGCCGTTCGTCATGCAGATTGGCCGAAGCACGCCTTCGCCTGGTTGTCTCATCTCAACGAAATAACTTACAACAATAGTCGCATTTCGGCGATATACTTCATCGAGGAAAGATTCTCTACAAGCTTAAACTTCTGCTGTACGCATTCATTCTGGGCCTAGTGTTACCTGCTCTGCAGCAGAATGTCGGGCGACACGTTTGAATGTGCTGGAGACCTCATGATAAAAAAGATTCGTATCCGCGGATACCGTATCCATCGCGACCTGACGATCTACCCAAACCGCAAGCTCAACCTTATCGTCGGCGCCAACGGGTCCGGGAAGTCGACGCTCATGGAGGCCATCGTCCTCGCACTAACGGGGCGCATCAATGGACGAAGCGCCGCCGAAGAGCTTAACCCCCATTGGTTTAACGCAGACGTGGTGGCCGACTTTGTCATGAAAAGGATGCGTGGCCAACCCCAACGGTTTCCTGAAATCGATATTGAATTGTTTCTCGAAGATGTGCCAGAGTTACAAGAACTTTGCGGGGCCCATAACTCGGACACGCCTACCAACGCTTGCCCAGGCATTCGGATTCGTTGCATCCCCAATCCCGACTATTCTGCCGAACTAAAAGAGTGGGCGAAGACCCCCTCGCTGCTCTTGCCGGTCGAATATTACTGCGTCGAGTGGACAAATTTCGCGGACTTTCGGTTGACCAGGCGACCTCGCGCATTAGTAACCGCAGTCATTGATGCACGCACTGTTCGAAGCACCAGTGGTGTTGACCATCACCTGCGTCAGATCTTGGGTAGCCAACTCGAACCACAGGAGCGAGCCAGTATCTCCCGTCAATATCGCGAATCCAAGGCTGCATTGTCGGATTCCGCTTTCAAGAGCGTGAACGAGCGTATCGGCCAACTCCATGCAGCACTGCATGAGCAGCCAATCGCCTTAGCCATGGATCAAACCGCGCGCACGTCTTGGGAGGAGTCTGTTGCTCCCCATGTCGATGGAGTGCCGTTCACGATGGCTGGGCAAGGACAGCAATCAGCGGTCAAGATCGCGTTGGCAATGAACAAACATTCGGGCCAAGCAAAGTTCGTCCTAATCGAAGAGCCCGAGAACCACCTGAGCCACACCAGCCTGACGAAGCTCCTTCACAGGATGGAAGCGCTGGCCAGTGATGACCAGCAACTATTCGTCACCACTCACAGTTCGAGCGTGCTAAATCGACTTGGACTTGAGGCTCTGCAGTTCCTTGGACCCACAGCTCCCGTAAAACTGAGCGAGTTGGTCCCAGAAACAGTAAGCTACTTCAAGAAATTACCGGGATTTGACACACTACGCATCGTTCTGGCCGACAAAATTGTTCTGGTCGAGGGCGCCTCTGATGAAATCATCTTCGAGCGGGTGTTTATAGACCTTTTTAAAAAGCGGCCCATGGCATGCGGAATCGATGTCATGAGCATGCGAGGTCTATCGCTTGCCCGAGGGCTCGAACTGTGTGAGCGCTTGGGCAAGAAGGTCGCAGCTCTTCGCGATAACGACGGTGTTGAGCCGGATGAACTTCGAAAGCCACTGACGCAATGGCTCAAGCCTGGCTCTCGTGAGGTTTTCATTGGCGAGGTAGTTCATGGCAGGACACTCGAGCCTCAAATAATTCATCACTGCGGCGAGGCGCACCTCCGCGCCATCCTAGGAATAACAGACAAGGCAGATGTCGAGACATGGATGTCGCGCGAGAAGACCGAGTCCGCTCTACGGATCGCGAGTTCGTCGCAGCTGTTCTCGCCCCCGGCATACATGGTACATGCTGCGCAGTTCATCCATGGGTAAGCGAGT
>DAMABW010000130.1:0-10536 GCA_031999925.1 Massilia sp.
GTGGTATCGCCGCCAGCGAATTATCCCAGGCCGCCTGCCGCAGCGCGTCCTCGCTCATGCCGCGCAAGCCGGCCAACGCCGCGCCGATCGCCGGCAGCTGCTCCGGACTGTTGCGCCCCGGGTGGATCCAGCTCGGCGAAATGTCCGGCGCATCGGTTTCCAGCACCAGCGCTTCCAGCGGCAATTCGGTCGCCAGGCGCCGGATCTGCAGCGCCCGCGTAAAGGTCATGGCGCCTCCGAAGCCGAGGTGAAAGCCCAGCTTGATGTAGGTCTCGGCCTGCTGGAAGGAGCCGTTGAAGGCATGCGCGATGCCGCCCGGCGGCGTCACCTGGCGCAGGTGCTTCAGCACCTGGTCCTGCGAGCGGCGCACATGGGTCAGCACCGGCAGGCCGAAGTCGCGCGCGATGCGCAGCTGCTCGCGGAAGAAGCGTTCCTGCTTCTCGCGCATGGCCGGCTCGCACAGCATGGGAATGAAGAAGTCGAGCCCGATCTCGCCGATGGCCACGAAACGCGGGTCGTCCATCGCGCGCTCGACCGCGGCGCGCAGGGCAACCAGGTCTTCGTCGCTTGCCTGCGGCACGTAGATCGGGTGGATGCCGAGGGCATAGCTGGCGTTCGGTGACTTCGCCGCGAGCCGCGCCACTACCTCGAAGTTGCCGCGCTCGACCGCCGGGATCACGATCATCGACACGCCGCCCTCGCCCGCCCGCCGCGCGACTTCCAGCGATTCCTCACCGAATTCGTGGGCGTCCAGGTGGCAGTGGGTGTCGATCCACATCGCGTCAATCCTCCAGCGGCTGCAGCCCGTGCTCGGTCATGCGCAGCGCGCGGTCGCAGCGGCGCGCCAATTCCATGTCGTGGGTAACGATCACGAACGAGGTGCCGAGGGTGCGCGACAGTTCCAGCATCAAATCGAAAATCGCCATCGCCGTGGTGTGGTCCAGGTTACCGGTCGGCTCGTCGGCCAGCACGCAGGCCGGCTCCGTGACCAACGCGCGCGCCAGGGCCACGCGCTGGCGTTCGCCGCCCGACAGTTCGCCAGGCCGGTGCACCACGCGTTTGCCAAGGCCCACGCGTTCCAGGATGGCCTGCGCCTTTTGCTCGGCGGTCGCGCGCTTTTCGCGGCGGATCATCAGCGGCATCACCACGTTATCCAAAGCCGAGAACTCGGGCAGCAGATGGTGGAACTGGTAGACGAAGCCGAGCGAGGAGTTACGCAATTCGCCGCGCCGGGTTTCGGACAGCGTGGCGAAGTCCTCGCCCAGCAGCGTCACGGAACCGGTGGTCGGCGTATCCAGGCCGCCCAGCAGATGCAACAGGGTCGACTTGCCAGAACCCGAGGCGCCGACAATCGCCACGCGCTCGCCGCGGGCGATGGCGAAGTCGATCTTGTCGAGCACCTGCACCTCGTAGTCGCCCTGCTTGAAGGTCTTGCCAAGGCCGCGGCAGGCCAGCACCGGCGTGTTGTTCGCGTTATTCATAGCGCAGCGCCTCCGCGGGTTTCACACGCGAGGCCGAGCGGCTCGGGTAGACCGTGGCCGCAAAGGCCAGCAGCACGGCGACGCCGCCGATTTTAAACACGTCCGGCCAGCGCAGGTCCGACGGCACGGTGCTGTTTTGATAGATATCCTTCGACAAGAACTGCACTCCCAACAAATGTTCAATGAATGGAACGATCACATCGATGTTCAGCGCCACGATCGTGCCGCCGACCACGCCGACCACGGCGCCCAGGATGCCGACCAGCGCGCCCTGGATCATGAAGATCTTCATGATCGAACCCGGCGACGCACCCAGGGTGCGCAGGATCGCGATGTCGGCCTGCTTGTCGGTCACCGTCATCACCAGGGTCGAGACCAGGTTGAAGGCGGCCACCGTGATGATCAGGGTGAGGATGATGAACATCATCTTCTTTTCGGTCTGTACGGCGCCGAACCACACGGCGTTCAGCTTCGACCAGTCGCGCATTTCCAGTTCGCCCGGCATCGATTTTTCCAGCTCGGCCGCCACCTGCGGCGCCTGGTGCATGTCGGCGATGCGCAGGCGCAGGCCGGCCGGGGCCGACAGGCGCTCCATCTTCTCGGCGTCGCCCAGGCTGACGAAGGCCATGCCGGCGTCGAACTCGGCGTGCCCCGACCGGAACAGGCCCGACACGGTGAAGCTGCGCATGCGCGGCAGCATGCCGGCCGGCGTGGTCTGGGCCTGCGCCAGCAGCATGGTGACCTTGTCGCCGACCTGCAGGTTCAGCGACGACGCCAGCGCGTAGCCGAGCACGATGTTGAAGGTGCCGGGTTTGAGCGAATCGAAGCTGCCCTGGACCATGGTGTTGGCCACATCCGAGATGGTCCGTTCCGCTTCCGGCAGCACGCCGCGAATCGTCGCCGGGCGCATGTTGCCGTCGCGCTGCTGCAGCAGCCCTTGCGATTCGACGAAGGGCGCGGCGGCGCGCACGGCCGGGTTCTTCAGGGCTTGCTGGGCTGCTTCGCGCCACTGCGGCATGTCGCCGCGGGTATCGAAGACTTCGATGTGGGCCAGCACCGACAGCATGCGGTCGGTCACCTGCTTCTGGAAGCCGTTCATCACCGACAGCACGATGATCAGGGCGGCCACGCCGAGCGCGATGCCGGCCACCGAGATCAGCGAAATAAAGGACAGGAAGCCGCTGTGGGCCGTGCCCTTGCCTGCGCGCGTGTAGCGCAGGCCGACCAGCCATTCGAACGGCAGTTTGTGGATGATGCTCATGGTAGGTTCAATGTAACGGAATCATTCATAGCGCAGGGCTTCGGCCGGCTTCACGCGCGCCGCGGCCCAGCTCGGGTACAGGGTCGCGACAAAGGCCAGCAGCACGGCCACGCCGCCGATGCTGCCGACGTCGGACCACAGCAAATCGGACGGGATCTCGCTGATCAGGTAGATCTCTTTCGAGATGAACTGGATCCCGAGCAGGCGCTCGATGGCGGGCACGATGACGTCGACGTTCAGCGCCACCGCCACGCCCAGCGTCACGCCCAGCGCGCTGCCCAGCACGCCGACCAGGGTGCCCTGGACAATAAAAATCTTCATGATCGAGCGCGGCGAAGCGCCCAGGGTGCGCAGGATGGCGATGTCGGCCTGCTTGTCCTTGACGGTCATGACCAGCGTCGACACCAGGTTGAACGCGGCCACGGCGATGATCAGGGTCAGGATGATGAACATCATGCGCTTTTGCGAGCCGACGGCGGCGAACCAGATGCTGTTCACCTGCGACCAGTCGCGCATCACGTAATCCCCGCTCATGCTCTGGCGCAGTTCGGCCGCCACGCGCGGCGCCTGGTGCAGGTCCTGCAAACGCAGGCGCAGGCCGACCGGGCCGGCCAGGCCCACGGTCTGCGCCGCATCTTTCAGGTGGGCGAAGCCGAGCATGGAATCGAATTCGTAGTGGCCGGCCTCGAAGATGCCGGAGACGATGAAGGTCTGGGTACGCGGCGCGGCCGGGGCGCCGTTCTCGGTGGTGCCGGAAGTCCCGAGCAGCATGGTCACGCGCTCGCCCACGCCCACATGCAGCGCGTCCGCCAGGGCGCGGCCGATCACGATGTTCATCGAGCCGGGCGTGAGCGAGTCCAGGCGGCCCTGCTTCATTTCGCGCGCCACGTCGGAGACCTTGGCTTCCTCGCCTGGCAGCACGCCGCGCACCAGCACCGGCTTCATGACGCCGTCGCGTAGCAGCATGCCCTGGATCTCGACGAACGGCGCCGAGGCCGCCACCTGCGGGTTGCGCGCCGCTTCGCGCCCCACCGCGCGCCAGTCGGGCATGGCGCCGCGCACGTCGAAGATCTCGACATGGGCCAGCACCGACAGCATGCGGTCGGTGACTTCCTTCTGGAAGCCGTTCATCACCGACAGCACGACGATCAGGGCGGCCACGCCGAGCGCGATGCCGGCCACCGAGATCATCGAGATGAAGGAGATGAAGCGATTCCGTCCGCTGCGCTTGCCGGCGCGCGTGTAGCGCAGGCCGACTGCCCATTCGTACGGCAGTTTCTGGATGATGCTCATGAAATTTGTAGAGTTTGACAACTGATCTCGCAGTATGCCACGCAAAGCTCATCCATGACAGGGCGCACGGCTGTGGTGACACGATGCCAACGCGATGGTAACGCGATGGTAATGCTGTGGTAACCGCGTCACGTCCCTGTCGCCCCGACTCCTCGCCGGTGGCGCCGCGCCTCGTGGAGGCCGCCGTTTTGGCCTACAATCACGGCATGTCCCAGATTACGCTTGTTCTGCCCTCCGCCCTTCCCGTTCCCGAATTCGCTCCCGACCTGGTGCGTGCCCTGCAGGCGCCCGCGCTGGCCGCCCTGCTGTCGCGCACGCGTGCGCAGCGACGCCTGCCTGCCGACGAGTCGGTGCGCGCCCTGCCCCACGAAACCTGGCTGGCGCGCGCGCTGGGGCTCGATGGCGCCGGCCAGCCGGCCTTTGCCGGCGCCGCCATGCGTGCCTATGGGCTGAACATGGACAGCGGCACCTGGTTCATCGTCAACCCGGTGCATATCGAAATCGCACGCACCCATTTGATGATGGGCGACCCGCGCATGCTCGGCCTGGGCGAGGCGGACAGCCGCGCCCTGTTCGATGCCGCAAAGCCGTATGTCGAGGAAGCCGGCCACGCTTTACTTTATGGCGACGCCCAGACCTGGTTCCTGCGCGCCGACGATTGGGCCGGCCTCGACACCGCCACGCCCGACGCCGCCCTCGGCATGGACCTCACCGACTGGATGCCGCTGGGCGAGCGCGCCGCCGCCTTCCGCCGCCTGCAGAATGAGATCCAGATCTTGTGGCATACGCATCCGGTGAACGCCGCCCGCGAGGCGCGCCGCATGCCGGCCGTGAACGCGTTCTGGCCATGGGGTGCGGCCGCGGCCGGCACGCCGCCGGCGCGTACGAAACTGGCGAGCTTCGATACCGCGGCCTGGCTGGCGCGGCTGGCCGACAACGCGCCGGCCGACCTGGGCCGGTTCGTGCCTTCGCTCGACGGCGACACGGTGCTGGTCTGCGGCAGCGTTGCGCCGTATGCCGCCGCGGCCGACTGGGGCGGCTGGGTCGCCGCGATGGGCCAGCTTGAAGCCGGGCTGTTCGCCCCCATCCTGGAGAGCCTGAAGAATGGCCGCATCCGCGAGGTGAAGCTGGTGCTGAGCCACCGCGACGCCGTGCTTGAAGCCACCACCAACGCCATGGCGCAACGCAAGTTCTGGCGCCGCATTACCCTGGAATCCCTGCTGTGAAAACCCGCATCTCCACCCGCCCTTGTCCGTTCCGCACGTCCGAAATGCTGCGCCAGGGCGGCGTGCACCCTGTGCTGGCGCGCATCTACGCCGCGCGCGGCCTGTCCGACCCGCGTGAACTGGCGAGCGAACTGACCGCCCTGGTTCCGCCAAGCGGCCTGAAACACATCGACGCCGCCGCCGTGTTCCTGGCCGACGCCATCGCGGCGAGCAAGAACATGACCATCGTCGCCGACTACGATTGCGACGGCGCCACCGCCTGCGCCACCGCCCTGCGGGGCCTGCGCGCGATGGGCGCGCGGGTCGACTACATCGTGCCCGACCGCGTGGTGCACGGCTATGGCCTGACGCCCGAGATCGTCGAACTGGCCGTGCGCGAAAAGAACCCGGACGTCATCATCACCGTCGACAACGGCATCGCCAGCGTGGAGGGCGTGCAGGAGGCGAACCGGCGCGGCATCGAGGTCGTGGTCACCGACCACCACCTGCCGGGCGACGCCCTGCCGCCGGCGCGCGTGATCGTGAATCCGAACCAGCCGGACTGCGGCTTCCCGAGCAAGCACCTGGCCGGCGTGGGCGTGGTGTTCTATGTGCTGCTGGCCCTGCGCGCCGAACTGCGCCGCCGCGGCGTGTTCGATGCGCAAACCCAGCCCAAGCTCGACAACCTGCTCGACCTGGTCGCCTTGGGCACGGTGGCCGACGTCGTGAAACTCGACGCCAACAACCGCATCCTGGTCGCGCAAGGCATCAAGCGCATGCGCGCCGGACGCATGCATGCGGGCGTGGCGGCGCTGTTTCGCGTGGCCGGGCGCGAGGCGCGCAATGCCTCGCCCTTCGACCTCGGCTTCGCCGTCGGCCCGCGCCTGAATGCCGCCGGCCGCCTGGAAGACATGGCGCTCGGCATCGAGTGCCTGACCACCGACGACGAAGGCCGGGCCTGGGCGATTGCCCAGCAGCTCAACGAGATCAACCTGAAGCGCCGCGAGATCGAGGCCGACATGCAGGACACGGCCCTGCTGCACCTGGACGACTTCCAGCCCGCCGCCAGCAGCACGATCGCCGTGTTCGACGAAGGCTGGCACCAGGGCGTGATCGGGATCGTCGCCTCGCGCTTGAAGGAAAAATTTTACCGGCCGACGATCACCTTCGCGCCGGGCGGCGTCGGGCTGATCAAGGGTTCGGGGCGTTCGATCCCGGGCTTCCACATGCGCGATGCGCTCGACCTCGTGTCGAAACGCGTGCCGGGCTTGATCGACAAGTTCGGCGGGCACGCGATGGCGGCGGGTCTCACCATCAAGGCCGAGCATTTCGACACCTTCTGCGAAGCCTTCGAAGCCGTCGGCCGCGCCTGGCTCAGCGAGGCGCAACTGGAACGCGTGGTCGAGACCGACGGGCCGCTGGAAGACGAGTTCTATTCGACCCAGTTCATCGAACTGTGCGATGGCCAGGTGTGGGGGCAAGGCTTTGCGCCGCCGGTGTTCTGCGACGAATTCCGCGTGATGAGCCAGCGGATCTTGAAGGAAAAACACCTGAAGCTGCTGCTGGAAAAGAACGGGCGGCGCTACGACGCGATCTGGTTCGGGCATACCGATGGCCTGGGCGAGCGTGCGCGCGTGGCCTTCCGGCTCGATGCGAACGAGTACAACGGCGTGACCAAGGTGCAGTTGTTGGTGGAGCACGCCGAACCGGCGTAGTGCCCCGGGTTTCGTAGGGTGGGCCGGGCCGCGCTAGGCACTTGTGCCCACGCGGTCGTACCGTTGCGTTCTCGTCAGATGCCGAAAGACCGATCAGCATGCAGACCGGAATCGAACAAGCCGTACAACATATCAGCCGCCCTACCGCGTGGGCTCAAGAGCCCACCCTACGAAAAACAACGGCAGGTCACCGCCCGCAATCGCACCCACGATCAAACACGATCTTCCACGTCCCCGGCCCTTCCAGCCGCCACACGGAATTGAAGCGCCCGATCCGCTTGCCCGACGGGTCCGTCACCGGCCCGCTGCTGTACGCCAGCGTCCCCGAATCCAGTACCTCGACCTCATCCGGCGCCCAGGCAAACGGCGCATCCGGCCCATCGAAGTAGCCACGCCAGGCCTGCGTCACCGCATCGCGCCCGCGCTTCGCCCCGCCTGGCTGCATGAATACCGCCTCCTTCGACAGGAAACCGCCAAACGCCTCGAAGTCGCGCGCCTTCATGGTGGCCGCGAACGCGCGCTCGGTCTCCATCACCTGCTGTCGTAATTCGTCCTGCGTCCCGCGTGCGCCGCGCGCCATGCAGGCGGCCAGCGTTACCGCCATCAACACGCCCAGCACTGCCAGGATTGTCCCCTTCGATCGCCAATGCATGGAAATATCCTTTTCCTTTTGACAAGTCGACGCCAATTCTGTCACGGTCCATTCTGCTTGACAACCAGCTGTTGCAACGCCTCCGAAAAAGGAGTATAAATACTCCAAAACCGGAGGAAACCATGAACCTCGCCTATGCTTATCCGAGAAGCCGCTTCGAACCCACCGTACTGGTCGACCTGAGTTCGCGTACCGAGCGCGAGCGCCTGTCGCAGTCGGCGCTGAAGGGCTTTTTCAAGCTGGCCGCCGCCTGGCAGGTACGCGACGAAGATGCGCGCGAACTGCTCGGCGGCTTGTCCGCCTCCAGCTTCTACGACTGGAAAAAGAACCCCGACCGGGTGCTCGAAGTCGACCGCATCACGCGCATCTCCTATTTATTAGGCATCTACAAGGCCCTGCACATCTTGTACGGCGACAAACTCGCCGACGAGTGGGTCCACCTGCCGAACACCAACATCATCTTCGGCGGCCGCACGCCATTGGCCATGATGCTGGGCGGCGGGCTGCTGGCCATGCAAACGGTGCGCCAGCTGCTCGACGCGCGCCGCGGAGGACTGTGATCTTGGCGGTCGTCCCGAAACTGACGGCGCTGCGCCAGTTCGACACCTGCCGCCTGATCCCCTCGCGCTTCGCCGACCTCGAGGATTCGGTGCTGGCGCCGCTGGCCGAGGGCGACGGGGAATTGCGCGATTTGTTCGACCTCGACAACGCCACCAACGAGCGCCTGCGCGGCGAGGCCGATCTGTTGCCCGGCATCGGCGTCGACGAACTGGTGTTCGGCGTGCCGAACTTCCGCATCATCAATGCGGCCTATACCTATGCGCGGCCGGAAGGCAGCCGCTTCAACGACGGCACACGCGGCGCCTGGTACTGCGCCTTCGAGGCCGAGACGGCGCTGGCCGAGGTCGGCTTCCACAAGACGGTCGAGTACCAGGAGATCAACCGCTTCGACGACAGCGTGACCTACCAGGCGATGCTGGCCGATTTCAACGCCAGCTTCCACGATATCCGCGGCATCGAGAGTTTTGCCGACTGTCTCGATCCGCAAAGCTATATCGCGTCCCAGACCCTGGCCGCCGAATTGCTGGAAGCGGGTTCGATGGGCGTGATCTACTCGAGCGTGCGCCGTCCCGAGGGCGTCAACCTGGCCTGCTTCCGGCCTGCGCTGGTAGGCAATGTACGCAAGGGGCCGATCTATCGGTTAACATGGGCGGGTACGCCGCAACCGCGCATCGAGATTATCTAGAATTATGCAAACCAAACCAGAGAACCACACCGAACTGCACGACAAGGTCAACCGCGAAACCGCCCGCGTCGGGTGGGACGAACTGGAGCGCCACTTCGCCCAGGGCAATGTGATCTACGTCAGCGAAACGCTCGACCTGATCGACGTCGCCGTGCGCATCTCGCACGACGACAAGGAGAATATTGCGCGCTGGATGAGCGAAGGCAAGATCGCCAAGGTGTCGGATGTGCAAGCCCAGAGCTGGGCCGCCGGCGAAGTCGGCCTGTGGGCCTCGGTGGTGCACCCCTTCATCCTGGTGCAACCGGACAAGAAGCAGATCAACTAAGCCGCTTCCCGCTTGCGGCAATTGTAACATCGAAAAATTTTGATGTTGCAGATTTGCCGCGAAGCATCAACTCCATCTCAATCTTCCTGACACGGCTGCTATACTCGGCCGCATCGGCGCATCGATCCAGTCCGGCCCAGCCGGTGCGGCACCCAGCCGCCTTGCGCCGCACGCAAGCCCGCAACTCGCCATTCCCCGTGGCGCTCATTACCAGTCTGAATGAGGAACCACCGTGAAGAACCTCAAGATCGGCGCCCGCCTCGGCATCGGCTTTGCGATCGTGCTCGCCCTGCTGCTCGCACTCGCCGTCACCGCCCTCACCCGCATGCAGTATGCCGGCGACATGACCAACCGCCTGGTCCACACCAGTATCAAGAACCAGCGCAACGTCGCCGAATGGGGCAAGCTGGTCGAAGTGAACAGCGCCATGATCGAGACCGCCTTCGTCTCCAGCGACCCGGCCATGGTGAACGCCATCGCCGAGCGCATGAAGGCCGTGTCGGCGCACTCGAACGAGCTGCAGGCGGAAATCGAAGCCTCGGTGCGCAACGAAGAAGTCAAGGCCCAGTTGGCGCGCGTGAAGGAAGTCCGCGCCGGCTACCTGGCCGCACGCAGCGCCCTGTTCAAGGCCAAGCTCGATGGCGACGATGCCCTGGCCGCGAAGATCCATGCCGAACAGATGGTGCCGCGCAGCGCCGCCTTCCTGGGCGCGATGAACAAGCTGGCCAGCCTGCAGATCGCGGCAGCCGACGGCGTCGCTACCACCATCCTCGAGGCGTATGCGAACACGCGCATCATCCTGATCACCCTCGGCCTGGCCGCACTGGCGCTCGGCATCGCCTGCGCCGTGCTGATCACGCGCTCGATCACGGTGCCGATCCGCGCCGCCGTGGCGGTGGCCGAAAAGGTCGCCGCCGGTGACCTCACCAGCCGCATCGCGGTCGACAGCCGCGACGAGACCGGCCAACTGATGCGCGCACTCGGCGCCATGAACACGGCGCTGGGCGAGATCGTCGGCCGCGTGCGCGGCAGCACCGGCGCGATCGCCACCGCCTCGACCGAGATCGCGGCCGGCAACCAGGACCTGTCGAGCCGCACCGAGCAGCAGGCTGGCTCGCTCGAGGAAACCGCGTCGTCGATGGAAGAACTGACCTCCACCGTGAAGCAGAACGCCGACAATGCGCGCGAAGCCAACCGCCTGGCGCGCACCGCCGCGTCGATCGCCAACGATGGCGGCGCGGTGGTGGCGCAGGTGGTCGACACCATGGGGTCGATCAACGACTCCTCGCGCAAGATCGTCGAGATCATCGGCGTCATCGACGGCATCGCCTTCCAGACCAACATCCTGGCGCTGAACG
>DAMABW010000131.1:0-10529 GCA_031999925.1 Massilia sp.
GGCCTGGGTTCGTCCTCGACCCTGGTCTTGCTGAACGGCCGCCGCATCACCGCTTCGGCCTATGCCGATCCGAACCAGGGCAAGTCGGCCGTCTACGACCTGAACAGCATCCCGGTCTCGGCCATCGAACGCGTCGAGATCTTCAAGGACGGCGCATCGGCCGTGTACGGCTCGGACGCCATCGCCGGCGTCATCAACTTCATCACCAAGTCGGACTACCAGGGCGCCGAGATCTCGGCCTCGACCAGCGCCAACGACGACGGCGAATTCGCTCGCAGCAACGTCAACGGCGTGTTCGGCTTCGGCGACCTGGAGAAGGACCGCTTCAACGCCTTTGTCAGCTTCGACCTGGCGCAGCGCGACCGCATCGGCATGAAGGACGTCAAGGACATCCAGGGTGCGATGTACAACGACATCAACGCACGCTTGAATCCGTATGGCAGCTACGTGTCGAACCAGCCGTTCTTCTTCCGCGAGCAGACCCCGGGCGCGCGCGACTTCAAGACCTCGGCCGCCTACAACGCCGACATCGTCAACCAGACCGCGGGCTGCGATCCGTCGCAGCTGATCACCGGCGGCGCCGAGCACAACATCCGCCCGACCTCGATGCTGTACGGCCGCACCTTCTGCAACTACGACGTCAACAACGCGTACGACGTGCAGAGCAAGGGCAAGGACGCCAACATCCTGTCGAAGCTGACCGTCCAGCTGACTCCGGACATCACCTCGTTCACCGAACTGGGCTACAGCCGCACCGAACGCCAGTACACCGGCGTGCCGATCTCGCTGGTCAGCACCACCGCCAGCACCGTGTTCAGCGCCGACGGCCTGCCGGTCAACTACCAGATGATCCTGCCGGCCGGCCACCCGGACAATCCGTTCGCCGGCTCGCGCGCCGCCGTTGCCTACCGCTTCACGGATGCCAACTCGGGCAGCAAGAACGTCAACACCGCCTACCGCTTCCTGACCGGCCTGAAGGGCACGACCGGCCAGTTCGACTGGGAATCGGGCTTCCTGATCAACCGCAGCGAGCGTGAAGAAAGCATCTTCGGCCGCCTGTACCGTCCGACCATCGAGCGCATCGCGTCCGAAGGCCGTACCCTGGCCGAAACCGCGGCCGACCCGAGCGCCGTGCGCAACCTGACCAACCGCGGCTACGCCCAGGTCATGCAGCTCGACGCCAAGGCATCGACCACCGTCGGCCAGCTCGCCGGCGGCGACATCGGCCTGGCGTTCGGCGGCGAAATCCGCCAGGAAAAGATCGCCCTGACCCCGGACGAACTGACCCAGCGCGGCGACATCATCGGCCTGGCCAACTCGATCGTCAACGGCCGCCGCATGGTCAAGTCGGCCTTCGTCGAACTGCGTACCCCGTTCACCAAGAACTTCGAGATGGACTTCGCCGGCCGCTACGACAAGTACCCGACCGAATCGAGCTTCGTACCGAAAGTCGGCGCGAAATGGGAAGTCAACGACAAGCTGACCTTCCGCGGCACCTACGCCGAAGGCTTCCGCGCACCGGCCCTGACCCAGGTCTCCCCGGGCGGCGTGCAGTCCTTCCTGAACGGCTTCAACGACCCGGTGCGCTGCCCTGACCAGCAGAACCCGCTGCCGGGCGCCGACCAGCTCGACTGCTCGAAGAGCATCTCGAACATGTCGACCCCGAACCCGCAGCTGAAGTCGGAAACCTCGAAGAGCTACTCGTTCGGCGCGATCATCAACCCGACTCGCAACCTCGACATCCTGATCGACTACTACAAGATTCGTAAGGAAAACGAGACCGCCCTGCAATCGTCGACTTTCGTCGCCGAACACCAGGACCAGTTCCCGGATCTCGTGATCCGCGACCAGAACCCGGCCAACCAGCTGGTCGACGCCAACGGCAACGTGATCCCGAACTCGGGTCCGCTGCAGGCGATCAACACCATGTACGTGAACCAGGGCGCCACCGAAGTCACCGGTATCGACCTGGAAATCGCGCACCGCCTGTCGCTGGGCGACATGGGCCGCCTGACCACCAAGCTGGACTGGAACCACGCGATTTCCTTCCGCCGCGCCGAACAGCCTGGCGACAAGGAAACCAACCTCGTCGGCACCATCGGCGGCCTGTCGAACTGGGCCACCTCGGTGGGCGAAGTGCCGCGCAACCGCGCCACCGTATCGACCAACTGGACCAAGGGCGTGCACTCGCTGACCGGCTCGGTCGACTATGTCTCGGGCGTGTCGATGCTGCTGCGTAGCGACAACTACGAAGTCTTCGATACCCCGATGTGCTACTACGGCGTCGATGGCGACGGCTACACCCAGCCGGGCGGCCTGCCGAAGTTCTCGAACTGGACCTCGAAGTGCGAAGTCGCGTCGTGGACCACCGTGAACCTGGCGTACAGCTACACCGGCTTCAAGAACTGGACCCTGTCGGCCAACATCCGCAACCTGTTCGACCGCGCCGCGCCGTACGATCCTTCGTACGACACCGAGGGCTTCAACTCGCAGCTGCACAATGGTTTCGGCCGTTACTTCCGCCTGACCGCAAGCTACAAGTTCTAAGCGCACCACTTGCCTGACCCGAACCGCCCGGCCCTGCCGGGCGGTTTTTTTATGCACCGAACACTTGATTCCGCACACGGCCTGGGACGACCCCGCGCAAGCCGGCGCAAGGTTCGGCGCGCGATAGTGTTGCTTCACTTCAGCAACATTTCCTATTGTCATCATGCGCGACACCACCCACGCGATCGAATTCGACCACGCCACACCGGGCACCGCCTTGTGGCGGCCGTCGGTCGTCGCCGCCTGGAGCCTGGTGTTTACGCCCGCCTTCGGCTCCTGGCTCCTGATGCACAACTGGCGCGCGCTTGGCCAGCCGCGGGCCGCCGGCCGGGCGCGCATCTGGCTCGGCGCCAGCCTGGTCATGCTCGCCCTGCAATTGCTGGCCGGCGCCATCAACCGGCGCCTGAACGGCGACTCGCCGCTGATGGCCTGGCTGGCCCTGGCCTGGCTGCTGCTGTGGCTGCTCGGCGCGGCCTGGCCGCAGTGGATCGCGGTGCGCCGCCGCTACGGGCGCCGCTATGCGCGGCGCGGCTGGAACGGCGCGCTCGGGCTGGCGGTCGTGCTCGGCGGCGCCTGCTGGGCGGGCGGACTCCTGTTGACCAGCCTGCTGCTGTCCTTCACCTGAAACCCCTTCCTTCCCACGCCTTGCGCGCCGATCGGGTATAGTGCCCGCCCGGCCTGGCTCAGCTTCGTACCTGCGCCCGAGCCGTTTCTCGCAATCACCTTCAGTGTGTACGTTGCCGTACCAAGTACGGCGGTCTCAACGCGTACACTGTCAATCAAGAAAACCGGATTATTTATGCTCGCCATTCTCGAACGCATCGACCCGCACAGCGACCGCATCGACCTGCTGGTCGAGCTGGTGTGCAGCCTGCGCCCCAGGCGGCGCGACGGCGGGCAGGCGCGCGCCAATGTGCGCACGCTGACGCAGCTCCTGAAGGGCAACCCGCAGCAAGCCTGGGCCCTGCGCAGCTACATCGTCACCCTGCTCGAGAACCGCCGTCATACCAGCCTGTACAGCGATGTCGGCATCCTCTCGAACGACGGTTTCTTCACCGAACTGAAACGCCGCATCGCCTACCGCGTGCTGCCGCCGGCGCTGGACGACATCTACCTGTCCGACGCCCTGGCGGGCGTGCTGTATGCCGAGGACGACCACGAGTGGATCCGAGCCGTGCCCGACGCCGACTGGCTGGCCCTGTTCGACGTGGTCGCCTACGCGCCGCCGCCCGAGGACGCGAAGAGCGACCGCGCGCGCTATGTCACGCTGACCGGCGTCCTGGATGCGATCCGCACCCTGTCATGCCGCATCTGCGCGCTGGGCCTGGAGCCGCTGCTGGTGCACAGCTACAGCGAGATCGAGGATTTCGATTCGCCCTTCCTGATGCAGAACATCGAGGTCAACGGCTACCTGGACGCCTACGCGCGCCACCTCGACGGCGTGATGGAACGCCCCGACGATCCGCGCCACCTGCTGGTGATGCTGGACCAGTGCGACGAGGTGGTGGCGAAGATCCGCCGCAACTCGCTGTCGGTCGGCACCAGCGTGGCCCTGACCTATGTGCTGGTGGCCATTACCCAGAGCATCGCGCGATTGCGCAAGCTGCTGTTCCTGGTCGACACCAGCGTCGCCGCCGTACCGCCGACCGTATCGGCGCCGGTCGCGCTGGAAAGCCCCGACAGCCCCGGCTACAGCGGCACGATGCTGCCGGCCACGGTGCCGCAACCGGCCCAGCCGCACGTGAGCGAACGGCGCGCCGCCGCCCTGGCCCTGGCCCAGGAACTGATCGAGGCGCACAACACCAAGTACCAGGTCGGCGGCCTGTTCCGCCAGAACATCCACCTGCTGGCGCGCAACGTCACCGAGAACGCCAGCCGCACCGGCGAGCACTACATCGCCGAAAGCCGCGCCGGCCTGCGCGGCATGTTCGGCGCCTCGGCCGGGGCCGGCTTCATCGTCGGCTTCATGGCGATGTTCAAGATCCTGCTCGGCTACCTGCGCGCCGCGCCCCTGGTCGAGTCCTTCTTGTTCAGCATGAACTATTCGCTTGGCTTCATGCTGGTGCACATGCTGCACTGGACGATCGCCACCAAGCAGCCGGCAATGACCGCCCAGCGCATCGCCGCCGGACTACACAGCCGCGACGGGCGCGGCATCGACTTCGACAGCATGGCCGAGTTGGTGAATAAAGTGTTCCGCACCCAGATCGTCTCGGTGCTGGGCAACGTCGTGGTCGCCTTCCCGACCGCGCTGGTGATCTCCATCGCCGTCCAGCAGATGACGGGCCATCACCTGGTGAATGTGGACAAGGCGCATCACCTGCTGCACGACATCGATCCCTTCCATACGCCGGCCCTGTTCTATGCCGCGATTGCCGGGGTCTGGCTGTTCGTGGCCGGATTGATTTCCGGCTACTACGACAACAAGGCCCTGTACACGCGCATGGGCCTGCGCGTACGCCAGTTGCGCTGGCTGCGCTGGCTGCTCGGCGTCGAGCGCAGCGCGCGCGTGTCGGTCTACGTCGAGAACAACCTGGGCGGCCTGATGGGTAACTTTTTCTTCGGCATCCTGCTCGGCACCACCGGCACCGTCGGCTACCTGCTCGGGCTGCCGCTCGACATCCGCCACGTCACCTTCTCGACCGCGAACTTCGCCACCGCCCTGGTCGCCCTCGACTACCAGATGAGCTGGCAGATGATCGCGAACGCCACCGCCGGCGTGGCCCTGATCGGCGCAGTGAACCTGCTGGTCAGCTTCAATCTCGCATTGTGGGTGGCGCTGCGCGCAAGGAATATCCGCTTCACGCGCAGCATTCTCCTGATGCGCGCCCTCGGCCGGCGCTTCCTGCACGCGCCGCTCGACTTCTTATTCGGCCCACGGGACATCGATGTCATCGACGTCGCGCCCGAGGCTCAACGGGGACACTCAAAATGAACAAGCACCGCACTTCGATGTGGATCGCCGCGCTCGCCTTCCTGGGCGTGGTCGCCTCCTGCAAGACCCTGCCCAATGCCGAGCACCTGCCCGAGACCCCGGCCAAGCCGGTGCCGACGGTGGCCACGGCCAAGGGTACCTTGAGCCAGGCGCAATCGTCGAAGCTGCTGTCGCGGCGCTGGGCCAACGCCACGCCCGACCTGAAGTCGCTTGCCGTGCTGGAGGAGCAGGCCACCGGCGTGCCCCTGATCGCCGGCAACAACGTGCAACTGCTGTTCGACGGCCCGGCCACCCTGCGCGCGATGATCGAGGCGGTGCGCGCGGCCAAATCCACGATCAACCTGGAAACCTATATCTTCGACCAGGACCCGATCGGCCTGCAATTCGCCGAACTGCTGATGGAAAAGCGGCGCCAGGGCGTGGTGGTGAACGTGATGTACGACAGCGTCGGCACCATCGGCACGCCGCAAGCCTTCTTCGACAACATGCGCGCCGCCGGCGTCAACATGCTGGCCTTTAATCCGATCAACCCGGCCAAGGCCAAGGGCAACTGGTCGATCAACAACCGCGACCACCGCAAGATCCTGGTGGTCGACGGCAGCGTCGGTTTTACGGGCGGCATCAACATCAGCGCCGACTACGCCAACAGTTCGCTGTTCCGCTCGGGACGCAAGAGCGACAAGGTCGACAAGGACAAGGTCGGCTGGCGCGACACCCACGTCCGCATCGAGGGGCCTGCGGTGGCCACCCTGCAATATGCCTTCGTGAACAACTGGGTGCGCCAGGAAGCCGGCGAACTGCTGCAAGCGGAATACTTCCCGCGCCTGGCCCCGGCCGGCGACAAGTTCGTGCGCGTGCTGGCCACCGAGCCGAACGGCCACTCGGAAATCTACAAGTCGCTGATGGTGGCGATCAATGAAGCGAAAAAGTCTGTGCACGTCACCTCGGCCTATTTCGTGCCGGACCAGCAGATCGTTGACGCCCTGATCGCCGCGGCGAAACGCGGCGTGGACGTGAAACTGGTGCTGCCGGGCGTGTCGGACCACGGCCTGGTGATGCAGGCCGGCCGCGCCTTCTACGAGCAGTTGCTGGAAGGCGGCGTCAGGATCTACCAGCTGCAGGTGGCGGTGCTGCACGCCAAGACCGTGGTGGTGGATGGCGCCTGGTCGACCATCGGCTCGGCGAACATCGACCGCCGCAGCTTCATCCACAACTACGAGCTGAACGTGGTCGTGATCGACCCGGCCTTCGGCCGCGACATGGAAGCGGCCTTCAACGAAGACCTGCGCTCCTCGAAAGAAGTAACGCTGGAACAATGGCGCGACCGCCCATGGTCGGACCGCATCAAGGAATGGGCTTCGCGCCTGACCGAATACTGGATCTGAGCGCGGTCAGCCGCCGGCGCGCTTCGGGTCGTGGCCCTGCTGCTTCAGGGCGTCCATCACCAGGTCGCAATGGTCGCCCTGGATTTCGATCACGCCTTCCTTGACGGTGCCGCCCGAGCCGCAGGCGGTGCGCAAGGTTTTACCGAGCGCGGCCAGTGCGGCGGCATCGAGCGCCAGGCCCTTGACCAGGGTGACGGTCTTGCCGCCCCGCCCTTTCGACTGGCGCGAGACGCGCACCACGCCATCGCCTTTCGGCACTGCCTGCGCCTTGCACAGGCAGGCGCCGACCGCTTGCCGGCATGCCGGACACATGCGCCCGCTTTCGGTGGAATAGACCAGGCCGCCGTTCGAACTGCTTTTCATGCGTGACTCGAGGAATGAAGTGGAAACACGCGAGTGTAGCAGCACCGTGCAAGGCAAACGAAGCGGGGCGCGGCCGTCGCCGGCCGTGCCCCGCTTTCCGCGTTCGCTTGCCGGCGCCTGCCTTTATTCGTCGTAGCCGATCTCGCGTTCCGGACGCGTCGACAGGGCCACGATCGCCGTACCGGCGGCAACGATCAGCGCATCCTCGATCAATCCGCTCTTGGTCTGGCCGATGCGCGCCATGGCCTGCTTGCGGCCGGCGAGCGTCAGGTAGGCCAGCGGCACGGCGGTGGCCACCGCGACCGCGGCGCCTTCCTTTTCCCGCCCTTTCGGCGCCAGCGCGGCGCCGGCGATCCCGGCGCTCATCACGCGCGCCAGCAGGCCCAGGAAGACCGTGCGGTCGGGTGCGGATTTCATCTTGTCGCCGAACAGTTCACCAACGCCCATGGCGAGCGCGCCATATTTGAAGACCGGGCGGTCGAGCAGGAACAAATCGCCGCTGGTGTTGCGGCCGGCGAGCCGGGCGGTGGCGATGGTGGCCATCGGCGTCATCGAACGGGCGCTCGCGACGGCGCCAATCAAAGCGGAAGAAAGCAGGCTGCGAAATGTCATGTGGTCTTACTCCTTATAGATGAGTGGTGCTGAAACAGCCGGGCAGCCCGCACCCGGCCAATGGTTTTCTTGCGCCGCCGGCTACAGCCCGGCCGCCAGCATGCCTTCGGTGGCCGGCGCCCAGACGTTCCCGCCGCGCACGAATTTTTCGGTCAGTACGACGCGGTAGGCGCCGCCCACCACGTCCCAGCCATAACGGTCGACCTCGACGCGCTCGGGTTCCACGCGCAGCACGTTGAACGAATTGGTTTCGCCGCGTCCGCGCGTGGACGTCGCGGTACCGGCCTGCACCACCAGCGCGGCGTAGGAATCGATCTGGTAACGCGTTGCCGTGCTCGCCGCATGGCTGACGTGCATGTGGCCGGCCAGCAGCACGTCGACGCCGCACTGGGCGAACACTTCCATCGCCATCGGCGCCCGGTTCACCAGGTCGCGCTCCTCGAAGCTTTCGGGCAGGTCGAAGGGATGGTGGGTGACGACGATGCGGGTGATGCTCGGGTCGAGCCCGCCCAGGCGTTCGTGGATGCGCGTCACCTGCTCCTTGTTCACGCGGCCATCCTTGATGGTCAGCGAACGCGCCGTGTTGACGCCGACCACGGCGATCTCGTCGTCGAGGAAGACCGGGCACAGGTCGTCGGTGATGTAGCGCTTGTAACGGTCGAGCGGCTTGGCGAAGCGGCGGAACACGTTGTACAGGGAAATGTCGTGGTTGCCCGGCACCACGATCTGTGGACCCGGCAAGGTGTCGAGGAAAGCCTTGGCTTCCTCGAATTCCTCGCTGCGCGCGCGCTGGGTCAGGTCGCCCGAGACCACCAGCACGTCGGGGGCGATCTCGTGGACCAGGTTGCGCAGCGGCTCCAGCAGGGCCGGGTCGACACGGCCGAAATGCAGGTCGGACAAATGCACAAGTGTACGCATCAGGAATTCTCGCTCAGGTTGGTTGTTGCGCGGCGCGCATGCGCGGCCTGGCGCCGGCGCAGCGTGGCCACGCCGGTGACGCAGATCGATAGCCAGGCGCAGCCCTCGGCCATGGCCGCCAGCACGTCGGACAGATAATGGGCGCCCAGGTACAGGCGCGAACCGGCCACCAGCGCCACCATCAGGCAGGCCAGCAGGGTCCAGCCGGCGCGCGCGCTCCAGCGGTGGGCGTGGCGCGCCAGGTAGCAGGCCAGCAGGCCGTACAGCAGGGTTGCCGCCACCGTGTGGCCGCTCGGGAAACTGTAGGTCGTGAGCGTGAGGATGGGCTCGTCGAAATGCGGGCGGGCGCGTTCAAAGGTGTGCTTCATCAGCACGTTCAGGACCATGCCGCCCGGGACCGTGACCAGCAAGGTCAGCATCCAGTGGCGCGCGCCGCGCCGCACCAGCCACCAGCCAGCCAGGGCCGTGAGGCCCAGCACGCCGGGTGTGCTGTGGAGCTGGGTGATCACCATCAGGAAGCTGCGCAGGACGTCGTTGTCGTGCGCATGCGCGTGCAGCCAGTTGGCCAGGTCGACGTCGAACTGGGTGATCGGTGCGCCTGCCACCACGGCCCCGGCGATACGGGCGAACCCGGCCATCGCCAGCAGCAGCACCAGCACGCCGACCGTCAGGTGCAGGCCGAATTCTTCTTCCGGCGAGACGCGGGCGGCTGCAAAACGGTGCAGGCGCGAAGTCAGGGATTTGTCCATCGATGTCACATGAGGGTGCATGGCAAAAAAACCACAATTAAAAAATTTTACTGGTTGTTTGTACAGTACCTGTAGATTTATACAGTGGTTATGCTATTCTGTACTCACTTGACCAACACAACAAAACGATAGGGAACCGTCAATGACCACTCTGAACAACTCCTTCGGCCTGGAATACGCTCCTGCTCCATTCATGATGCGCTTCGGCCGCCGCGAACTGTCCATTACGCGCGACTTCCGCAAGCGCTTCTACGCGGTCAACCCGATCATCGAATGCGATACCGGCATCGAGGCGGGCCACGTCGAGGTCTTGTTGTTCGGCCGCTGGTTGCTGATCCTCTCCAAGGCGCACTAAGCTTTTACTTCTTCCCCACCCCGACCGGCGCGCGCCATTTCCGTGCCGGCAGGGCTTGCTCCTGGCGCCGCTCCTTTCGGGCTGCGGCCATACCGTGCAAGCACGCCCGATGCGCCAGTCGACCCGTTGTTGGCGGCGGCGCATCGGGCAACCAACCAGTCCTTCCGTCCTGCCGCAGTCCTTTGTGTACTGTTGCGTTGATGCTAACAGCGAACGCAACCCCATCGCGCACAACAGCGTCCGCTCTCTCCGCAGGCCCGGCTTCGCTTTCCTTCCCCCGCGTCTACGGCGCGCCAGCCCATCAAAAAATGCCTTGAAATACACGGCGTGATCACGACTGTGATAATTCGACAATTCGCGGCTGCCGTCTGTGCGCAATCGCGCAAGACGCAGTCTTTCCGTAGTACCTGACAGGAAAGGAAGACGTCATGTCCGTAAAACTCCGCAAGATCAACGAACAGGTGATCGTCATCACCGGCGCCAGCAGCGGCATCGGTCTCACCACCGCCCGCATGGCGGCCGAGCAAGGCGCCAAGCTGGTGCTCGCCTCGCGCAACGGCGACGCCCTCGACCAGCTGGCCAGCGAACTGCGGCGCCAGGGCTGCCAGGTGGCCACCGTCGCCGCCGACGTCGGCAATGCCAACGACGTCGAGCGCATCGGCGCC
>DAMABW010000132.1:0-10493 GCA_031999925.1 Massilia sp.
CCGATATAGTCACTTCTGGACCAGCGCCCGCGCCGCCTGGCTCACCTGGTCGCGCAACCATTTGTGTTCCGTCGACTGGTGCACGCGCTGGTGCCACAACTGGTAGAAGCGCATCGGCGGAAACTTGATCGGCATGGTGAAGGTCTTCAGCGGCAGCGACTTTTCATAGAAGCGCATGAACTGGCGGCCGGTGGTCAGCACCAGGTCGGTCTGGGTAAGCATGTAGGGAATCAGCCCGAAGTAGGGCGACTCGACCGCGATCTTGCGGTGCAGGCCCTGGCGCGCCAGGAAGGAATCGATCACGCCGTGGTAACCGGGCAGCATCTGCGAGGGGGCCACGTGCGGCAAACTGAGGTAGTCTTCGATCGTCATCGCGTCCGTTTCGGTGCGCTTGGCGTAAGGGCTATCGGCGCGCATGGTGCAGACGATCGGGTCCTCGAACAGTTTGGACATGTGCAGGTGGGCGGGCGGTTCGTCCCAGTTGGCGATTACCAGGTCCATCTCGCCATCGGACAGCATGCGCAGGTAGTCGGTACCGGGGCCGACGCTGTGGATGGCCACGCGGCTGTTCGGCGCCACGCGGCGGATCGAGGAGACCACGTTCGGCAGGAACTGGGTGTCGAGGTAGTCCGGTGCGGCGATGTGGAAGGTGCGCGCCGCCGCCTCGGGCACGAAGGGCGACTTCTTGACGAACAGGCTCTCGGTTTCGTCGAGGATGCGCTTGGCGGGTTTCAGCAGGCTTTCGCCGTGCTGGGTCGGCACCATGCCGCGCGCGCCGCGCACCAGCAGCGGGTCGCCGGTCAGCTCGCGCAACTTGCGCAGCGAGGCCGAGATCGAGGGCTGGGGCTGGTTCAGTTTCAGCGCCACGCGCGAGACGTTTTTTTCTACCAGCAGCAGGTAGAGGATGCGGATCAGGTGCAGGTCGAGGTGCTGGGGCAGGCTGGCCATGGGGACTCTTTGGCTGAGGTTAATCTATATCGTTTCGATTATGTCGAATATACGGCATATTTCATGTTGTAGAAAATGAAAACGGCGTATCTTCGTTGAAATATCGCCACGAATAAGATGAGGGACCCCTGCATGGACGTATTCGGATACCTGGCTCCCTATGGCCTCGAATGGCTGAATTTGCTCGTACGCTGGCTGCACATCATCACGGGCATCGCCTGGATCGGCGCCTCGTTCTACTTCGTCTGGCTCGACAACACCATCAAGCCGCCGGCGCCGGATTCCGACCTGGCGAAAAAAGGCGTGGCCGGCGAACTCTGGGCCGTGCACGGCGGCGGTTTCTACAACCCGCAAAAATACCTGGTGGCGCCGGCGACGCTGCCGAAGGAACTCCACTGGTTCAAGTGGGAAGCCTATTCCACCTGGCTGTCCGGCTTTGCGTTGCTCTTCATCGTCTACTACCTGAACGCGCAGGCCATGATGGTCGACCGCAGCGTGGCCGACCTCTCCAGCTGGCAGGCGGTCGGCATCGGCCTGGGCAGCCTGGTGGTCGGCTGGCTCGTCTACGACTTGCTGTGCAAGTCCCCGCTCGGCAAGCGCGACCTGGCCTTCGGCGTTGTCATCTTCGCCTTCCTGGTCGGCAGCGGCTGGGTGCTCACCCATCTGCTGAGCGGGCGCGCGGCCTACCTGCACATCGGCGCCATGATCGGCACCATCATGGTGGCGAATGTCGCCCACGTCATCATCCCAGGCCAGCGCAAGATGGTGAACGCGATGATGGCCGGCCAGAAGCCCGATCCGAGCTATGGCATCAAGGCCAAGCAGCGCTCGGTGCACAACAATTACTTCACGCTGCCGGCGCTGTTCCTCATGATCAGCAACCACTATGCGATGACCTACCGCCACGAGCATGCCTGGGCCGTGCTGGCAGTGATCATGGCGGCCGGCGTGTTGATCCGCCACTTCTTCAATTTGCGCCACAAGGGCCGCATCGAATGGAAGTACCCGGCGGCCGGCGTCGCGCTGCTGGCCGTGCTGGCGGTGCTGATCGCGCCGCAGGCGCCGGTGGCCCAGGCGCCTGGAGGTGGCGCAAATGCGGACACGGCGGCCCAGTTCACGCAGGTGAAGCACATCGTCGACCAGCGCTGCGTCAGCTGCCACGCCGCGAAGCCGACCCAGCCCGGCTTTGCCACCGCACCCGCCGGCGTGATGCTCGAATCGCCTGAACTCATCAGCCAGAACGCCGCCCGAATCTACCAGCAGACCGTGCAGCTGAAAGCCATGCCGCTGGCGAACCTCACCAACATGACCGATGCCGAACGGGCGCAGGTCGGCGCCTGGTTCGAAGCCGGCGCCAAGACAGGAAAGAACTGATGGATACGCAAGCGAGACAACAGCTGCTCGACTGGATCGACGCCCACTTCGACGAGCAGGTCGCTTTCCTGCAGGGCGTGGTGCGCATCCCGACCGATACCCCGCCGGGCAACAACGCACCGCATGCCGAGGCGGTGGCGGAGATGGTGCGCGCCTTTGGCTGGGAAGCCGAACGCCACGCGGTGCCGCTTGAGGCCGTGCGTGACTACGGGATGGAATCGATCACCAACCTGATCGTGCGCCGCCCGTATGGCGCCGGCCCGACCGTCGCCCTGAATGCCCACGGCGACGTGGTGCCGCCGGGCGAAGGCTGGACCAAACCGCCCTACGGCGCCGAGATCGAGGACGGCTACCTGTACGGGCGCGCCGCCGCGGTGTCGAAGAGCGACTTCGCTACCTACATCTTCGCCGTGCGCGCGCTGGAAGCGCTGGGCCGGCCCCTGAAGGGCGGGGTCGAGCTGCACTTCACCTACGACGAGGAATTCGGCGGTTTGCTGGGGCCGGGCTGGCTGCTGGAACAAAAGCTGACCAAGCCCGACCTGGTGATCGCGGCCGGCTTCAGCTACCAGGTGGTCACCGCCCACAACGCCTGCCTGCAGCTGGAAGTCACGGTGCACGGCAAGGCCGGGCACGGCGCCATGCCGGAGACGGCCCACGATGCGTTGCAGGCGGCCACGCGCATCCTGAACGCCATCTACGGCCAGCTACCCGAGCTCAAGAAGATCAAGTCGGGCGTAGCCGGCATCGACTCGCCCACCATGCTGGTCGGCCGCATCGATGGCGGCACCAACACGAACGTCGTGCCGGGCAAGGTGGTGCTCAAAATGGACCGGCGCATGATTCCCGAGGAAGACCCGGTTGCCGTGGAAGCCGGGGTGCGCGCCCTGATCGAAGAGGCGGTGCAGGGCTTGCCCGGCATCCGCGTCGAGATCCGGCGCCTGCTGCTGTCGCATGCCTTGCGCCCGCTGCCCGGCTCCGAGCAACTGGTCGACAGCCTGCGGCGCAACGGCCGCGCGATCCTGGGCGAAGAGATACCGGCCGTGGGCACGCCGCTGTATGCCGATGCGCGCCTGTACGGCGAGCACGGCATCCCGGCCGTGATGTATGGCGCCGGCCCGCGCACGGTGCCGGAATCGAATGCGAAAAAGGCCGACGAAAAGCTGGCGCTGGACGACCTGCGCAAGGCGACGCAGGTGGTGGCGCTGACGCTGCTCGATTTGCTCGGGGATTGAAACTGCGCGGCCCTGAGCCGTGGTAGGCTAAAGCTTCCGAACCCGAGCAAAGGACACGCGATGACACAGATCGATCTGTCGAACTACAACCTCGGCGAACTGAAAGGCTTGCAGTTCGACGTGGAGAAGGAACTCAAGGAGCGCCAGAAACAAGACTTGCGCAAGGCGCGCGAGCAGGTGCTGGCGATCGTGCAGGAAGCCGGCATGTCGGTCGACCAGTTGCTCGCCGAGCGCGGCAAGGGCAAGGGCAAGCGCAAGAAGCCGGACGCGTAAGCGTCGTCACCGTCCCCGCATCGAACGTTCGATCTTCTGGTCGGTCTTGTACTGGCTCAAGGCATAGACCGCCCAGATCGCGGCCGGCAGCCAGCCGATCAGGGTCACCTGCAGGATCAGGCAGATGATGCCGGCGATCGGGCGGCCGATGGTGAAGAAGGTGAGCCAGGGGAGGATCAGGGCAATGAGGAGGCGCATGGGATTCCTGGAATAGTGGGATGGTGGAGCCCGATGCAACCGGGCGTGTCTGTCGAAATCTTATAACAGGCACGCCGGGGCTCAGCACACCGTTGCCGCTTCTGGATTGTCCGGGGTGTTCTCGAACCCATCGGACAATGGTCGGCCATGCACCATCGTGGTGGGTTCGAGAACCCTCCCTACGGCTGGCCCACCGGGCTGGTCTTGTTCAAGGACTCGGCCATCCGCACCAGCCTCACGAACTCGGCGCGGTAGCCCTCGGCATCCTTGCCGCGCGCCTCGTTCGCCAGGCTGGCGATATCGGCATAGCTGTAATCGGCCAGCGGCGCTTCCCCGCGCAGGCGCTGCCCGAAGGCGGCCACCGCCACCGCGAAGCGCGCATCGTCCGGCGCCGCGTCGAGCTTGCCGCGGGCACTCGCCGCGCGTACCGCGTGCGCCGTCTCGCGGCTCGTATCCTGTCCCGGCAGCTTGTAGCGCACCTTCACGAAACAGAGTTCATCGCCCTTGCCGGCAGGCGCGGCCTTCTTGCTGTCGCCATAGCGCAGCGGATCGACCAACTTGCCCGCTTCCGAGGCCGGCGTGATCTCGTAGATGGCGGTGACGGTGTGCCCGGCGCCCATGTCGCCCGCATCGACCTTGTCGTCCTTGAAATCCTGGCGCGCCAGAATCCGGGTTTCGTAGCCGATCAGGCGGTAGGCGGCCACCTGCTTCGGGTTGAATTCGACCTGCATCTTGACGTCGTTCGCGATCGGGAACATGGTCGACCCCAGTTCTTCCTGCATCGCCTTGCGCGCTTCGAGCAGCGAGTCGATGTAGGCGGCGTTGCCGTTGCCGGACTGGGTCAGGCGCTGGATCAGGGCGTCGTTCAGGTTGCCCGTGCCGACGCCGAACACCGACAGGTAGACGCCGCTCTTGCGCTTGTCGGCGATGAAGCGTTCCAATTGTTTCGGGTCGGTGATGCCGATGTTGAAGTCGCCGTCGGTGGCCAGGATCACGCGGTTCACGGCTTTCGGGTCGCGGTGGCGCTCGGCCAGCGCATACGCGCGCTGCAGGCCGTCGCCGCCGGCGGTGCCGCCCGACGCGCGCAGGCCGTCGAGTGCATCGACGATCTTCTGCTTGTCGCGGCCGAGGGTCGGTTCGAGCGCGACCTGGGTGCCGTTGGCGTAGGTGACGATGGACACGCGGTCGTTCTCGCGCAGCTGCTCGGCGAACAGGCGCAGGCCCTGCTGCAGCAGCGGCAGGCGGTCCGGCCCGCCCATCGAGCCGGAGACGTCGATCAGCAGCACCAGGTTCAGCGGCGGGCGCTCGGCCTGCTGCAGGTCGAAGCCGCGCACGGCCACATGCAGCAGCTGGTTGCCTGCCTTCCAGGGGCTGGGCATGACTTCGGTCGTCACCGCGAAGGGTTCGGTGCGCGCCTTCGGTGCGGCGTAGTGGTAGGGGAAGTAGTTGACCATCTCCTCGACGCGCACGGCCTGCGGCGGCGGCAGGCGGCCGGACGTCAGCTGGCGCCGCACGAAGGCGTAGGAAGCGGTATCGACGTCGGCGCTGAAGGTGGAGACCGGCTGCTCGGCCACCAACTGGGTGGCGTTCGCTTCCTTGTCGGGGAACTTGTCGGCCTGCGGCGGCGCGATGACGAGGTAGCCCGGCACGGGGGCGCGCTTCATCATCGCATGCGGCGCAGCGATCGAGGAGCCGGTGACCGTCACGCTCGTCGGCGCCGGTGCGGCATAACTGGACATCGAAGGAGGCGGGGGCGGCGCCGGCGCGGGCACTGCCTCGGCAAGGGCAGGCGCCCGCATCGCTTGCTGGTCGGACATCGGAGCCTGGCAAGCGGCCAGGGCGGCAGCGCCCAGCGCCAGGAGCGCGGGCGTACGCAGGGAACATCTCATGATTGGACCTCCTTCGGATTATTATGCCGATAAGGTGCAACAGCGATGCCTGAATTGCAACTGCGCTTACAACCTGTAATCCTTTATGCGGCCGGCATGGGGCGTGTCAACGCGCGCCGTCCTCTGCCGCAATCGAGCGCGGCACGATGGCGAACTGCGGCGCGCGGCCGTAGTCGGGCTTGACGCTGCGCGACATGAAGCGCTCCCAGGCCTTGCGGCCGGCGTCGCCGCCGATGTCGGCCGCGTAGGCCAGGGCCGGCTGCAGGTTCGACGGAAAACCGAGCGGGGTGCCCGCGTAACCGCCCATGTCGCCCGGCTTGCGGTTGGTGGCCGCTGCCATCTGTTCGCTGCCGCACGGCAGGGCTGCCACTTCCGGCCCGACCGTCTTCGGATACGACTCGGCGATGGTGTTGTAGATCGGCGCCGTCGGCGAATCGCGCACCGAGATCGAATAGTTGGCGGCGGCCAGCCAGCAGGTGCCTTCGCCGACCATGCGCGCCAGCGGAAACTTCGCCTTCCACTTCAGCAGCGGCTGGGCATCCTTGAAGCCCAGGTCGACCAGGTGGCCGACGGCGGAGGTGAAGAAGTCGTCCTGCCATGGGGCGATCGCGGTGTTCTTCCGGTAAGACGCCGCGGCCCGGTGCACGATCGCGCCCAGGCCGTTCGCCTGCGGGTTATCGGTGTAGGTCGTGTTGTACCAGGCCAGGTTGGTCTTCAGGATGGCGAGGAAGTCGTCCTTCAGCGGGTGCTTGTCCGGCGTGATGTAGGCCGCTTCGCCCAGGGTACGCAGGCTCCAGGCCTGGCCGCGCACCTGGTGCGACATCAGCAGGCCTTCGATGTTCTTGCGGTAGCCCGGATTGGTGGCGAACACGTTGTACATCGCCCAGAACTGCAGCTCTTCCAGGTAATAATGGTCGCCGGTGACGAGGTAGGGCAGGTAGGCAAAGGCCGGCTGGTGCGCGGTGTCGTGCGCGTACGGCGTCTTGCAGGCGCTCTTCGGACAGCGCGGGAAGGCTTCGAGCTTGCCGGTCTTGCGGTTGCGCGTGTCGCCCGGGTTGCCGAGGATGGTCATGTAGGGGAAGTCGATCAGGCTGATCGGACGCCCGGTCTGGCGGTCGCGGTAGTGGATCGACCAGCTGCCGGCACGGTCGGCCGTGCCCAGCGTGACTTCGCGGGCACGCGGGTCCATGCTCAGCAAGTACATCGCACCCCATCCCGGCAGCAGGCCGATGTCGTTGCGCCCGCCGGTGCTCGGCATGCCGCGCGAGGCTGCGCCGATGCCCATCGGTTCCGCGTTCGGCCCTTCGTAGCGCGACGCCAGCGTGGCCAGCGCCTTGTCGGAGACGATCACCGAGCGGTCGTAGTTGGGCAATGCGCGCGACGCGATCAGGTAGGCACTGTCGTGGCGCAGGTGCAGGGCGGGTTCCTCGCCGCTCCAGGCCAGCACGCGCCAGCGCGCGTGGTGGTAATGGACCAGGCCCTGTTTCGCATACACCGGCTTGGCGCCGGCCAGCACCTCGACGTCGTAGGTGAAGTTCTGCGGCGCCGGTTCGTAGGCCCAGTCGTTCTCGACCACCACGTCGATGCGCGCCTTGCCGGCCGTGCCATACGAGCGGATCGCGAAGCGCGCCGCGAGGTGGGGATGGGCTTCGCCTCTGGCATTGCGCAGCGGCGCCGCCACCTGCAGTTCGGTGACCAGCGGGCCGTCCAGCCACTTGCCAGGCTCGCCCTCCTTCAGCAAGGCATCGAGCGACGCGCTGTAGCGTTCGCCATCGACGATCACGTTCACCGTCGTCGACGGCGCGGGCAGGCGCGCGGCGGCCTTTTCCCCCGCGTTCTTGCCGGCCTTGACCAGGGCGATGCCGAGCGGATGCCCCGGTGCCAGCCGCGGCAGGATCGCCGAAATCACCGCATGCCGCACCGAGCCGTCTGGATGGGTGGCCTTGACGTCCACCTGCAAGGGCAGGGCTGCGCCATCGGCCAGCTTGCCCGACAGTCCGGCGCCGGCCGGCAGGTCGCCCGGCGCGAACACCTGGCCGAAGGTGACGGGCACCCTGGTCTGTTCTTCGCGCGCGGTGCTCTCGACCACGATGCCGGTGATGCCGCCGCGCGGAATGGCGGTGGCCGGCGCAGGTCGCGCCGCCGGCGCCTCCTTCGGTGCGGCTTTCTCCCTGGCCGCCGGTGTATCCCCGGTTGCCGGAGCCGGGGCCTTGCCCGCATCGCCATGGCGCGCCGAGACGACCCGGCTGGCGTCGATGGTGCCGGTCTGGGGCAGGCCGACGAAGCCGGGTGGCGTGCCGTGCGTGTCCTGGGCCTGCGCGTTGGCACAAGACAGCAGGGCAAGGGCGATGGTGCGGACAAGGCGGGATCGAAACGGGGAAGCGCAAGCGGTCATGTTCAGTCGTCGAGTAGAGATGCGTAAGCCGAAGAGTAACGCAAAGCGGCGGCAGGCCCGCGCGGCGCTGGACAGCCGCAAGTGCCCGCAAACGAAAAAGGGCCCTGTGGGGCCCTTGGAATTGCTTAGTTCTTCAGCGTGCGTTCGAACAGCTTCAGGATGCGGCGGTACTGGTCGAACCAGCTTTCCGGCTGGGTGTAGGCGTGGCGCTCCAGCGGGTAGCTGGCCAGTTCCCAGTTGTCCTTGCGCAGTTCGATCAGGCGCTGGGCCATGCGCACCGAGTCCTGGTAGAACACGTTGTCATCGACCATGCCGTGGCCGATCAGGAGGTTGCCGCGCAAATTCTCGGCGTACTCGATCGGCGACGAGATCTTGTAGGCTTGCGGGTCAAGGTCCGGCGTATTCAGGATGTTGGCGGTGTACTCGTGGTTGTAGCTGGTCCAGTCGGTCACCGGGCGCAGCGCGGCGCCGGACTTGAACATCTCGGGTGCGCGCATCAGGGCCATGAAGGTCATGAAGCCGCCGTAGCTGCCACCGTAGATGCCCACGTTCTGGGCGTCGCCCTGCAGGTTCTGCACCACGTACTTCACGCCGTCCTGGTAGTCCACCAGTTCCGGGTGGCCCATCTGGCGGTAGATCGCGGTGCGCCAGTTGCGGCCGTAGCCTTTCGAGGCGCGGTAGTCCATGTCGAGCACGATATAGCCGCGCTCGACCAGCAGGTTGTGGAACATCTGCTCGCGGAAGTAGTTCGGGTAGCGCTTGCTGGTGTTCTGCAGGTAGCCGGCGCCGTGCACGAACATCACGATCGGGTATTTTTTGCCGGCTTCCAGCTTGGCCGGGCGGTACAGCTTCGACCACACGGGGTCGCCGCCGTCGCTCGACGGCACGGCCACGTATTCGGGCTGGATCCATTCGCGCGCCTTGTACTCGGCGGTACGGGTATCGGTGAGTTTGGCGGCCGCGCCGCCCGACACCGGCACCGTGGCCAGCTGGATCGGCATGTAGCTGGTCGAGTAGTGCACCAGCAGCTTGCGGTTGTCCGGCGACAGGGCGAAGCGTTCGACGCCTTCCAGTCCCGTCACTTCGCGCGTCGCGCCATCCCTGGCATTGACTGCGCAGACTTCATAGGTGCCCGGGTTCTTGCGGTTGCAGAGCATATAGGCCGTGCTGCCGTCGAAGTTCCACTGGACGTCGCCGGCTTCCCACTTGCCGCTCGTAAGGGCGCGCGCCTGGCCGTCGGTACTCGAGGTGTACAGGTGCGAGTAGCCACTTTCTTCCGACAGGTACCACAGCGTGCGGTTGTCCGGCAGCCAGCCGAAATCGGTGTTGTCGTAGTTGACCCAGGCTTCGTCGCTCAGGCGGTGCACGGGTTTCAGCTTGGCGCCGGCCAGGTCGATGGTGGCGATCCAGCGGTCCTTGTTGTCGACGGCGCGCAGCATCACGGCAGCTTGTTTGCCGTCGGCGGTCCAGCGCACGGCGTCGGCGCGGTCGGCGACGCGCAGCGGGCGGTTGCCCTTCAACGGATCGAGCTTGGCGTCGGCGCGCAGCTTGGCCAGCGGGTCGGTGCCGATGCCGGGCAGGCTGTCGAAGGGGATGTCCTGGACCTTGTTGGTGGCCAGGTCGATCAGTTTCAGCGCGTGCGGCGCCGGGTTGTTGCGGCCGACGCGGGTGCGTTCGTCGTCGGCTTCCTCGTAACCCGATTCGGTGACGTAGCGTGGCATCTTGCCGACGCGGCCCTTGTCGCCGCCTTTTGCGGCGGTGACCACCACCAGCCAGCGACCGTCCGGGGACAGGGCGCTGCCTTCGATGGTGACCTTGTCGCCCAGGTAGACCGGGCTCGGGGCGCGGGTCGGGTCGGCGCGGCGCTCTTCCTCGGCCCGGGCGCGGCCGGCGTCGCGGTCGTCCTTGGCGCGTTTCAGGGTGGCGATCAGGCGCAGCTGCATGTCGCGCAGGGCGTCCGGGTCGCTGGCAGCCGGGTCTTTCGCGGCGCGCGGCAGGGCGACCGGGCCCTGTACGCGGCTGCTGCGGTCCCAGCTGAACCATTCGTGGCCGACGCGGAACTGCACGGCGCGCTCGTCGCTGGAGAATTGCGGATCTTCGGCTTTCACGCCGCGCGTGATCTGGACCAGGGCGCCGTTCTTCAGGTCGCGCTCGAACAGGTCGCCGTTGCGCACCAGGACGGCG
>DAMABW010000133.1:0-4105 GCA_031999925.1 Massilia sp.
GTGGAATTGATGGGCATGCTGGAACGCGTGGTCAGCGACTTGTCGCTGCAGGCCGCTGCCAGCGGCTGCGCCATCACCCTGGCGCCGCGCGAACCGGTGTACGGACATTGGGACGAATTCCGCATCGAGCAGGTGATCGTGAACCTGCTGACGAATGCGCTGCGCTACGGCGGCGGCTGCAACGTCGAGGTCAGCGTGCAGGTCGACGGCAGCTGCGCGCGCATCGCCGTGGCCGACAAGGGCAAGGGGATTTCGCCGGACGACATCGAGCGCATCTTCCAGCCGTTCGAACGCGGTACGCGCAACGGCGAGCCGAAGGGCCTGGGACTCGGCCTGTACATCTCGCGCCAGCTGGCCGTGGCCCATGGCGGCGAACTGACGGTCACCAGCACCCCGGGGCAGGGTTCGACCTTCAGCCTGGCGCTGCCGTGCAGCGTGACGGCGCCGCGCGCCGAGATTCCGGCCTGAATGCCGGACTAAGCCTGGCCTGGCCACGGGCCTTTCTCCGGGGCGATTGAAAATCCAAATCGGGCGGCGGTTGCAAACCCCGCCCGTTTCCCTCACACTTACGCGGCACTTGCGAGGCTGATACTTTTGTCACCTCTACATCATAGGTAAAATCAATTGAACTCATCTGATCAATTAATTTTACAAAAGCACAGCAAGAGCATAAACTTCGATTTATCAATTTTTGATTTGACCCACAACAGGAGCTTCCATGTCCCTTATCAACACCGAGATCAAGCCTTTCAAAGCCACCGCTTACCATGCAGGCAAATTCATCGATCTGACCGAAGAGCAGTTCAAAGGTACCTGGTCCGTCCTGATGTTCTACCCGGCCGACTTCACCTTCGTCTGCCCGACCGAACTGGAAGACCTGGCTGACTTCCAGCCTGAATTCGAAAAGCTGGGCGTGAAGGTCTACGGCGTGTCGACCGACACCCACTTCGCCCACAAGGCATGGCACGACACCTCGGACGCCATCAAGAAAGTGAACTACCCGCTGATCGGCGACCCGACCGGCACCCTGGCACGTAACTTCGAAGTCATGATCGAAGAAGAAGGCCTGGCACTGCGCGGTACCTTCGTCATCAATCCAGAAGGCCAGATCAAAGTCATGGAAGTGCACGACAACGGCATCGGCCGTGACGCGTCGGAACTGATGCGCAAAGTCAAGGCAGCCCAGTACGTCGCCACCCACCCAGGCCAGGTGTGCCCAGCCAAGTGGACCGAAGGCGCCGAAACCCTGACCCCGTCCCTCGACCTGGTCGGCAAGATCTAAGCTGTAGCAGCAAGTAGTTGGCAGTAAATCAGTAGTACCGGACGCCCGCCGATTGGCGGGCTTCCAATAAAAACCTCTGTATTTCAAGGAAAATCACCATGCTGGACGCAACCCTCAAGAAGCAGTTACAAGCCTATTTGGAAAAAGTGGTGCAGCCGATTGAGATCGTTGCATCGCTTGATGACTCGCCAAAAGCGCGAGAAATGGAAGAGCTGCTCAAGGAAATCGCTTCCCTGGGCGCCAAGATTACTTACCGCGAAGACGGCAATGCAACGCGCAAGCCGTCGTTCGCCATCAACCGGGTCGGCACCGACATCGGCATCGAATTCGCCGCCATTCCGCTGGGCCATGAATTCACCTCGCTGGTGCTGGCCTTGCTGCAAGTCGGTGGCCACCCGATCAAGTTCGATGCGCCTGTCATCGAGCAGATCAAGAATCTGCCGGGCGACTTCGTGTTCGAAGCCTTTATCTCGCTGTCGTGCCACAACTGCCCGGAAGTCGTGCAGGCGCTGAACTCGATGTCCATCATCAACCCGCGCATCAAGGTCACGACCATCGACGGCGGCCTGTTCAAGGATGAAGTCGAGTCGCGCCAGATCCTGGCAGTGCCGATGATGTTCCTGAACGGCGAGCACTTCGGCCAGGGCCGCATGAGCGTCGAGGAAATCCTCGCCAAGCTCGACACCGGCGCCGGCGCCAAGAAGGCGGAAGAACTGAGCAAGAAAGAAGCCTTCGACGTGCTGATCGTCGGCGGCGGCCCTGCCGGTGCGGCAGCGGCGATCTACTCGGCCCGTAAGGGCATCCGTACCGGCGTGCTGGCCGACCGTTTCGGCGGCCAGGTGATGGATACCCTGGCGATCGAGAACTTTGTCTCGGTGAAAGAAACCGAAGGACCGAAGTTCGCCGTCTCGCTGGAAGAGCACGTCAAGCAGTACGAAGTCGATATCATGAACCTGCAGCGCGCCGCCAAGTTGGAGCGCAACGAAGGCGAGAAGCTGTTCGAAGTGACGACCGAGTCGGGTGCGCTGTTGAAAGCCAAGTCGGTGATTCTCTCGACCGGCGCCCGCTGGCGCGAAATCAACGTGCCGGGCGAAAAAGAGTACAAGAACCACGGCGTGGCTTATTGCCCGCACTGCGACGGTCCGCTGTTCAAGGGCAAGCGCGTGTCGGTGATCGGCGGCGGTAACTCGGGCGTGGAAGCGGCGATCGACCTGGCCGGTATCGTCGAGCACGTGACCCTGATCGAATACGGCGCGGAACTGCGCGCCGACGCGGTCCTGCAGCGCAAGCTCTACAGCCTGAAGAACGTGAACGTGATCAAGAACGCCCAAACCACGGAAATCCATGGCGACGGCAAGAAGGTGACGGCCCTGTCGTACAAGGACCGCGTGTCGGGCGAGACCCACCGCGTCGAACTGGCCGGCGTGTTCGTCCAGATCGGCCTGATCCCGAACGCCGAATGGCTGAAGGGCACGCTCGAACTGTCGCCGTACGGCGAGATCGAAGTCGACGTGCGTGGTGAAACCTCGCTCCCGGGCGTGTTTGCCGCCGGCGACGTGACCACCGTGCCGTTCAAGCAGATCGTCATCGCCGTGGGCGAGGGCGCCAAGGCTTCGCTGGCGTCGTTCGACTACCTGATGCGTTTGCCGACGGAAGAAACCGAGGCGCTGGAAAAAGCGGCCTAAGCTCGGCGGCCCCGCGGGGCCGTAGCAAGAACAAAAACGCCATCGCGACGATACTTGCGATGGCGTTTTTCCATTTCATGCAGGGATATTTCGGGATACGGCAGTGCTAGACTGTTGCATCTTTAGCATATATCTCTATATGAAATCCTTTTCGCTGCTGGCAGGCCTGGGATTGCGTGATGCACGCAGTGTGATCGCGCTGGTTGTTGTTGCGGCGATCTGCGCTGGATGCAGCAAAACCCAGCCGAATTGCGTTGACCCGTCCACCATCGACCTCGTCAAACAGGGTGTCGATGAAACACTGGAAAAAGCCTTGTCGGGCTCAGGGGGCAACACCGAACTGCTCGATCGCCTCAAGAAGCGCATGCAGATCGCCGTCACGACCATCCGTACTTCAAGCAAGGACGAGAAAATCGGCAAGGTCACATGCGAGGCCGCGCTCGAGATTACCTTGGCCAATGCCGATCAAATCGTCGGCGACCCGGCCTTCACATCCTTGCAGGACAGCAAGCGGCTTCCTGAACTCGTCGATACGAGCGGGCCGGCGTGGAAAACCAGCATCCAGTACACCGCCCAGCATACCGAGGACACGAAGGAACTGCTGGTCGAACTGAGCGGCCACGCGCCCATGGTGGAATTGCTGTCCACGGTTGCGCAGTCGGGTGTCATGGACCCCAAGCAGCCGCCGCCCGGCGACCTTCCTGCCAACCTGCTCGCGTCCGGCGAGGCGCGTGACGCCGCGGCGCGCCTGATGAATCACATCTACGGCAAACAGGAAAAAGAGCACGGATGCTGGATATCCAGATTTGAAGGAATGCCGTACTGCATGAAGATTGCGCGGTCCGAGATCAAGGCGCTCGCCAGCGGAAAGCATCTCTACGCGCTGGCGACCGGACAGGCCATCGATCGACAGGGCGAACCCATCACTGCCCACGCCATGCAGGGTCTGGTCGGTGCATTCATCGTCGGCGAGACGAATGGCAAGGCGACCTTGATTGCGCAGTCGACCACGATCCAGGCGGGCACCATGGGCACCGCGCCATCGGAATGGTTTTTGACCGAGCTCGGAGCGAACGATAACTGGGGCTGGCGTGGCGAATACGGCGATTGCCACCAGGGTTATTGCGGCAGCCGGATG
>DAMABW010000133.1:4115-10480 GCA_031999925.1 Massilia sp.
CGGGCGCATGCGGAGATTGCGAAGGGAAGTCTTCATCGCTGGCCTCGACTGTACGTGTCAGCGATGGGCCGGACAATGCCGAGTTCTATCATCTGCTCGTTGCGGTGACCGGTACCAGCAATGGCGAGGAGCTGGCGAAAGAATGGACGCTGGCGTTCGACAGCGCAAAAGGCACGTATATCCAGCCTGCGGACTGGCCGCTCGGTGACAAGGACTTCTAGGAAAGCCGCGCCACCGCACCCAACAAAAAGCGCCGTTCCACGTCGGTGGTACGGCGCTTGCTCTATCGTGCGCGGATTCGCTCCGCGGCTGGGTAAAATAGGCTATCGAACTTGCCACGCAGGCAAGTATTCAGCCGTGATCTGCGAATTAGTGGAACATCATGAACGCCGCGCCCTGCAGCGCATTGGTCTCGTACAGCAGCCAGGCGGCTGCGCTGGCGAGGGCAAGTTGCAGTGCAGTAAGGGTGGTGGGGATTGAGCGCATCATGATCGTTCTCCGGGGCGGTGCTACGTGTTTTGTTGGTGTATGGTGCCATCTTAGACATCCGGCCGATGTTGCGGCATCGGCGGGAACTCCGCCGTTGTGTAGGAAAAAGCCTTGTGCCCCTGTCTCAAGGGCAGCTTGAGGGTCTGAACGGCGGCGCCGACAGCGCTTCTCCTACATGCACACTCCTACAACCAGGTTGGCGTGCATCCTATAGTTGGGCTGAGCCCGGAGGCTTACATTAGCCTCACCATGACCCGACACGAACCCAAACTCCTGCATAACGGCCTCCTCGCGGTGCGCCGCAATTCCATTCGCAAGCTGCTGCGCTCCGTGTTCGGTATCGAACAACTGCGCGAAGGGCAGCAACGCGTGATCGACAGCGTCCTGGACGGCAAGGACACGCTGGCGATCATGCCCACCGGCGGCGGCAAGTCGCTGTGTTACCAGATTCCCGCCCGCATGCTGGGCGGCACCACGGTGGTAGTCTCGCCCCTGATCTCGCTGATGAAAGACCAGTTGGAAAAGCTCGATGAGCTCGGCGTGCGCGCCTGCCAGGTCAACAGCAGCCTGAGCGCCGAGGAAGAGCACCAGGCCCTGGAATCGATCAGCGGCGGCACCTGCGAAATCGTGTTCTGCACGCCCGAGCGCCTAACCTCGCCCGAATTCATCGAGGTGCTCAAGCACACCACGGTCACCCTGGTCGCCATCGACGAAGCCCATTGCATTTCCCAATGGGGCCACGATTTCCGTCCGGCCTACATCGAGATGGCGGCGGCGATCGCGGCGGTCGGCAACCCGACCGTGCTGGCCCTCACCGCCACCGCCACCGACGAGGTGATGGAAGACATCGGCCGCCAGCTGAACCGGCCGCGCATGAAGGTCATCAATACCGGCATCTACCGCCCCAACCTGGAATACCGCGTGCACCAGGTAACGAGCCTGGCCGACAAGTTCGCCGAGGCGCGCCGCCTGGTGGCCGAGACCGAAGGCGTGGGCATCGTGTATGCCGCCACCGTGAAGGCGGCCGAGGAAATGCACCGCATCCTGGAAGAAGCCGGCGAATCGGTGACGATTTATCACGGCAAGCTGCCCGCCGCCGAGCGCCGCGCCAACCAGGACATGTTCATGAACGACGAGCGCCGCATCATGGTGGCGACGAACGCTTTCGGCATGGGCATCGACAAGGCGGACACCCGCTTCGTGGTGCACCTGCAGATTCCGGCCAACCTGGAATCGTATTACCAGGAGTCGGGTCGCGCTGGCCGCGACGGCAAGGACGCCCAGTGCACGCTGCTGTTCTTGCAGGACGACAAGCGCCTGCAGCAGTTCTTCCTGGTGAAGCACTACCCGGATGCGGCCGAGATCCGCTCGGTCTACGACGCCGCCTGCGAACTGGCGGAAAGCGGCGCCGTCACCACCGAGCGCATCGAGGACAAGCTAGTCGACCTGAACGAAGCCAAGATCAAGGTCTGTCTCAAGCTGCTGAAGGACGGCAAGCTGGTGCGCCAGAACCGCAAGCTCGAATTCGTGGTCACGAGCGCCGAGCCGAAGGCCGCGACCTTCGAGCAACTGGCCCAGATCTATATCCAGAAGCAGGACCACGACCGCGAAGCCCTGGAAAACATGGTGGGCTATGCGGTGAGCGGCTTTTGCCGCTGGAAGCTGCTGCTCGACTACTTCAACGATGAAGTCGAAGGCTTCGAGAAGTGCTGCCGCTGCGACAACTGCCTGAATCCGCCGGCGGCGGCGCTGGAAGACATCGAGATCCGCGACGACGAGTTCAGCCACGAACCCGAGCCGGAGCCGGCCGGCCCGCACTTCGAAACCGGCATGCGCGTGACGGTGGCCAAGTACGGCGAGGGCGTCGTGTCCTCGGTGGCGGGCGACCAGGTCGGCATCGACTTCCCGGACGGCGAGCATCGGAGCTTTATGGCAGACTTCGTTAAACAGTTGTAAAAAATTTATCGAAAGCGCTGCAAAGGAGACGCATGGGAGATATGGTCGTCGTACGCAAGGAAGGCCTGTACTGTGTGCCGGGCGGTTTCTATATCGACCCCTGGCGGCCGGTGGAACGGGCTGTGATCACGCACGCACACGGCGACCACGCGCGCTACGGCCATGGACGCTACCTGACCGCCGCCAGCGGCGTGCACGTGCTGCGTTCGCGCCTTGGCGACATTTCCGTCGATGGGCTGGAATACGGCGAAACCGTGGTCCACAACGGCGTCACCATCTCGCTGCACCCGGCCGGCCATGTGCTGGGTTCCGCCCAGGTGCGCATGGAATATGGCGGCGAAGTCTGGGTCGCCTCGGGCGACTACAAGATCGAGCCAGATAAAACCTGCGCGCCCTTCGAACCCGTGCGCTGCCATACCTTCATCACCGAATCCACCTTCGGCCTGCCGATCTACCGCTGGGCACCCGAACAATCCATCTTCGACGACATGAACCGCTGGTGGCGCAAGAACGCGGAAGAGGGCCGCTGCAGCGTGGTGTTCGGCTATTCCTTCGGCAAGGCCCAGCGCATTCTCTCGGGCCTGGACCCATCGATCGGGCCGATCGTCTGCCATGGCGCGGTCGAGCCGTTGAACCGTGTCTACCGCGAAGGCGGCATCGCGTTGCCGCCGACGCTGATGGTGAGCGACGTCTCGAAAGCCGACCTCAAGCAGTCCATCGTGGTGGCCCCGCCATCCGCCTCGGGGTCGGCCTGGATGAAACGCTTCGGCGACTACAGCGACGCCTTTGCCAGCGGCTGGATGCAGCTGCGCGGCGCACGTCGCCGGCGTGGCGTCGACCGCGGTTTCGTGCTGTCCGACCACGCCGACTGGCCGGGGCTGATGCAGGCCATCTCCGCCACCGGCGCCGAGCGCGTGATCGTTACCCACGGCTCGATCCCGGTGCTGGTGAAGTGGCTGTGCCAGCAGGGCCTGGACGCGGCCGGCTTCGACACCGAATACGGCGACGATGACGACGACGTGGCGATTCCGCCGCAGCCGGCCGAAGCGAAGGAAGCCACCGAGGCCACTGAAGCAGCGGACGCGGAGCCGCAGGAGGCGCGCGATGCGTGAATTCGCCCGCCTCTACGCCGAACTCGACGAAACCACCGCCACCAACCGCAAGCTGGAAGCCCTGCAGCAGTACTTCTCGACGGCGTCGCCGGAGAACGCCGCCTGGGCCGTCTACTTCCTGGCCGGCGGCAAGCCACGGCAAGCCGTGCCGACCAAGCTGCTGCGCCAATTTGCCATCGAGTACGCGGTGCTCGACGAATGGCTGTTCGACGAGTCCTACCACGCGGTCGGCGACATGGCCGAGACCATCGCCCTGATCCTGCCGCCGCCGGAAAAACAGAGCGACGTTGGCCTGGCCGAATGGATGACCGAGCGCATCGGCCCCTTGCGCGGCGCCGACCCGGAGGTCATCCGCGCAGCCCTGTTCAGCTACTGGAACGAACTCGATACGCGCGAGCGCTTCCTGTTCTGCAAGCTGATCGGCGGCGGCTTCCGCGTCGGCGTCTCCAAGTTGCTGGTGACGCGCGCGCTGGCAAACATCGCCGCCGTCGACAGTAAACTCGTGGCCCAGCGCCTGATGGGCTGGACCGACGGCAGCGTGCGCCCGACCGCGACCAAGTTCCTGCAACTGATCGCGGCCCAGTCCGACGAAGAGCACAAGCTGCGCGGCGGCCAGCCTTATCCTTTCTTCCTGGCGCACCAGCTGCAGGGCGACCCGGCGGCGTTGGGCAGCCTGGCTGAATGGCAGGTCGAATGGAAGTACGACGGCATCCGCGCCCAGTTGGTACGGCGCGGCGGCCAGAACTACCTGTGGTCGCGCGGCGAAGACCTGATCTCGGAACGCTTCCCTGAACTGTGCGCGGTGCGCCTGCCCGAAGGCACCGTGGTCGATGGGGAGGTGCTGGTCTGGGACCACGCCAACGACCTGCCGGCGCCCTTCGCCGAACTGCAGCGCCGCATCGGCCGCAAGACGCTGTCCGCCAAGCTGCTGGCCGAGCTGCCGGCGGTGCTGGTCTGCTACGACCTGCTGGAACTCGACGGCGTCGACCTGCGCGCATTGCCCCAGCATGAACGGCGCACGCTGCTGGAAACCCTGGTCGGCGCGGTCGACCAGGAACAGTTGAAGGTGTCGCCGGTGGTCCATGCGGACGATTGGGAAGCCCTGGCCGAGCTGCGCGCCGAGTCGCGTGCGCGCGGCGTCGAGGGCATGATGGTGAAAGCGCGCAGCGCCCAGTACGGCGTGGGCCGCACCAAGGACGTCGGCACCTGGTGGAAATGGAAGGTCGATCCCTATTCGGTGGACGCTGTGCTGATCTATGCCCAGGCCGGGCACGGCCGGCGCGCGTCGCTCTACACCGACTACACCTTTGCCGTCTGGGACGACGAGGGAGGGGAGGGCGAGCGGCGCCTGGTGCCGTTCGCGAAAGCCTATTCTGGCCTGACTGACGCCGAGATCGCCCAGGTGGACAACGCGATCCGCAAGACCACGGTCGAGAAGTTCGGGCCGGTGCGCTCGGTGAAGCCGACCATGGTGTTCGAGATCGGCTTCGAGGGCATCGCCCTGTCGAGCCGGCACAAGGCGGGGATCGCGGTGCGCTTCCCGCGCATCCTGCGCCGGCGCGACGACAAGACCGTCGAGGATGCCGACACCCTCGATACATTAAAAGGCCTGCTGGCCGCCGCGGGTGCATGAGCGGGCCGGGCAAAAAAGACGTCAAGGCGTGGTTCGACGCGCGCGGCTGGAAGCCTTTTCCCTTCCAGAAGGCGGTGTGGGATGCCGCGCTGGCCGGCCAGTCCGGCCTGCTGCACGCGAATACAGGTGCCGGTAAGACCTTTGCCGTGTGGCTGGCGGCCTTGCAGCGCGGTTCCCTGAGCAAGGGAAAGATGACCGGCCTGCGCGCCCTGTGGATCACGCCGATGCGCGCCCTGGCCGCCGACACCCAGCGCGCGCTGGAGGAATCGGCAGCCCAACTGGCGCCCGAGTGGACCGTCGGCGCGCGTACCGGCGACACCGGCTCGGCCGAACGCGCGCGCCAGGCGCGCAAGTGGCCGTCCGCGCTCGTCACCACGCCGGAAAGCCTGTCGCTGCTGCTGTCGCACGCGGCGGCGCAAGAGCAATTCAAGCACCTCGACATGATCGTCATCGACGAGTGGCACGAACTGATGGGCAGCAAGCGCGGCGTGCAGGTGCAGCTGGCGCTGGCGCGCCTGCGCACCTGGCGTCCCGGCCTGGTGGTGTGGGGCGTCTCGGCGACCATGGGCGACCTGGACCTGGCGCGTCAGGTGCTGCTGGGCGGCGGAGAGGGAGGAAATTCGGGCGTCCTGGTCGAAGGCGACACCAAGAAGCAGATCGTGGTCGATTCGCTCATCCCGAAGGATGTGTCGCGCTTCCCCTGGGGCGGCCACCTGGGCCTGCAGATGCTGAAACCCGTGATCGACGAGATCGAGCACTACGACGCGACCCTGGTCTTCACCAACACACGTTCGCAGTCCGAGATCTGGTACCAGAACATCCTGGAAGCGCGCCCCGACTGGGCCGGCGTGATCGCGCTGCACCACGGCTCGCTGGCGCGCGAGGTGCGCGACTGGGTCGAACTGGGCCTGAAGAAGGGCGAGCTGAAGGCCGTGATCTGCACCGCCAGCCTGGATCTCGGCGTGGACTTCCTGCCGGTCGAGCGCGTGCTGCAAGTGGGCAGTGCGAAGGGCATCGCGCGCCTGCTGCAGCGGGCCGGGCGCAGCGGCCACGCGCCGGGACGCGTTTCGCGCGTGACCCTGGTGCCGACCAACAGCATGGAAATCCTGGAGGCGGCCGGCGCCAAGGTGGCGGTGGCCAAGCGCCGCATCGAAGGGCGCTATGTGCCGAACAAG
>DAMABW010000134.1:0-10462 GCA_031999925.1 Massilia sp.
GCCCGCTGTTCTCGAAGTACCCGCTGGTGCTGGCCGACCACCACATCGTCGAATTCATGGCCGACTACCTGCGCCTGATGGTGTCGGGCAACATGGATGCCTTCCAGATCGAGAACCTGATGGACAACGAGATCGAGACCCACCACCAGGAAGGCCACGTGCCGGCCCACGTGATCGCCAAGCTCGGCGACGGTCTGCCGGCCTTTGGTATCGTGGCGGCGGTGATGGGTGTGGTGCACACCATGGAATCGGTCGGCATCCCGCCGGCGGAACTCGGTATCCTGATCGCGAAAGCGCTGGTCGGTACCTTCCTCGGTATTCTGCTGGCCTACGGTTTCGTCAGCCCGCTCGGTAGCGTGCTCGAACAGAAGCTGGAAGAATCGACCAAGATGTTCCAGACCGTGAAGGTGACCCTGCTGGCCAGCCTGAACGGCTACGCCCCGGCCCTGGCCGTGGAATTCGGCCGCAAGGTGCTGTACTCGACCGAGCGCCCGACCTTTGCCGAGCTGGAAGAGCACATCAAGAAATCCAAGAGCAAGTAATAGAACCACCCAGAGCCGCTTGCTCCTGAACACGACCCTTTAACCTTACCTACGCGAATACCCATGGCCGACGAAGGAATGCGTCCGATCATCGTCAAGAAGATCAAGAAGTCTGGTGGCGGACACCATGGCGGCGCCTGGAAGATCGCCTACGCCGACTTCGTGACGGCGATGATGGCTTTCTTCCTGCTGATGTGGCTGCTTGGCTCGACGGCCAAGGGCGACCTCGAGGGCATCTCGGAATTCTTCAAGACCCCGCTGAAGGTGGCGATGTCGGGCGGCTCGGGTTCGGGCGACAGCTCGTCGATCATCCAGGGCGGCGGTACCGATTTGACGCGCCGCAATGGCCAGGTGAAGAAGGGCGACACGCCGCCGGAAAACAAGACCTACGACCTGAACGCCGCCAAGGCTCAGGTCGAGCGCGCCGAAGGCGAGCGCCTGCGCGGCCTGAAGGCCAAGCTCGAGTCGATCATCGACGCCAACGAAACGCTGAAGAAATACAAGAACCAGTTGCTGCTCGACATCACCAGCGAAGGCTTGCGCATCCAGATCGTCGACGAGCAGAACCGCCCGATGTTCGCGCTGGCCAAGGCCACGCTGCAGCCTTATACCGGCGACATCCTGCACGTGCTGGGCATGGTGCTGAACGACGTGCCGAACCGCATCGGCCTGTCCGGCCACACCGATTCGACGCCGTACTACAGCGATGCCGGCTACAGCAACTGGGAACTCTCGGCCGACCGCGCCAACGCCTCGCGCCGCGCGCTGGTGGCCGGCGGCCTGGCCGACGACAAGATCCTGCGTGTGGTCGGCCTGGCCGCCGCCGCGCCGCTCGACCGCGCCGATCCGTTCAATCCGATCAATCGCCGCATCAGCATCATCGTGATGAACAAGCGCACCGAAGACGCCGTGATGCGCGACGCCGCCACGCTCGACGTGCCGGCCCAGGACGGCGAAGCCGCCGCGCAGGCGGTGACGACGGCGACGGGCGCCGGCGCCAAATAAAGCAGCCTGCGACAGGACAGGAGGACCATAATGACAAGAAAAAAGATACTCGGCTCGCATGTGAAGCGGCTGCTCTCCGGCGTGTCCGCCCACGGGCGGCGCCACCTGAGCGAGGTCGAGACCGACCTGCTGCAGACGGAATTGCTGCTGGAAGAAGCCATCGAGAAGCTGACCAGCAGTTTCCTGGCCATCCATAGCGCGGTCGGCGAGCGGCAAGCCGCGATCGACCGCCTGCTGGCCGGCGGCGAACCGAGCAAGGAAGACATCGCGGCCCTGGCGGCGATGTCGGGCGAGATCGGTAACCACGTCAACACGGCCGTCACCAGCATGCAGTTCCAGGACATGACCAGCCAGCTGATCGAGCGCACCTTGAAACGCGTGACGGGCCTGCGCGAATTCCTCGGCACGCTGGACGAACACGGCTCCGATATTCACCCGGAAACGGGCAGCGAGGAAATCGTCGAGCGCCTGGGCAAGGTCAGCATGGCGCTGGCGATCCAGTCGCTCGAACTGCGCAGCGTCCTGCGCAAGTCGGTCGAACAAAAGCATCTCGAAAGCGGGGACATCGAACTGTTCTAAGGGTTCGGTGCACACATAACCATCTCCCGGCATGCCCCGGGCGTATAAAACAGCAGGAGCAAAACATGGCTAAAACAATTCTCGCGGTCGACGATTCGAGCTCGCTGCGCCAGATGGTGGCGTTCAGCCTGAAGGCGGCGGGTTACCAGGTGGTGGAAGCGGTCGACGGCCAGGATGGCCTGGACAAGGCGCGCCAGCAAACCGTCGACCTGGTCCTGACTGACCAGAACATGCCGCGCATGGATGGCCTGTCGCTGATCAAGCAGCTGCGCGGCCTGCCCGAGTACCAGAAGGTGCCGATCCTGATGCTGACCACCGAATCCTCGGACGAAATGAAGTCGAAAGGCCGTGCGGCCGGCGCCAACGGCTGGCTGGTCAAGCCGTTCGACCCGCAGCGCCTGATCGAGGTCGTCAAAAAAGTGATCGGTTGATGCGCATGCATCGCCCACCGCAACGGAATTTGTCATGACGATCGACATCAGCCAGTTTTACCAGGTCTTTTTCGACGAGGCCGAAGAGCTGCTCGCCGAAATGGAACGGCTGCTGCTGGCGGTCGACGTGGCCGCGCCCGACGCCGAAGACCTGAACGCCATCTTCCGTACCGCCCACTCGGTGAAGGGCGGCGCCTCGACCTTCGGCATCACCGACATGAGCGAAGTCACGCACGTGCTCGAATCCCTGCTGGACCGCATCCGCAAGGGAGAAATGGCGCTCACCAGCCAGCACGTGGACGCCTTCCTGGCCGCGAAAGACACCCTCAAGATGCAGCTCGACGGCCACCGCAATGGCGCCGCCGTCGACCAGGACACGGTTGCCAATGTGCGCATGATGCTGCACGATTTGTCCGAAGGCCTGGTGCCGGCGGCGTCGATCATCGCCCCGTCCTTCCTGCATGCCGAAACCAAGGCCCATACGGGCGAAGGCGCGCACCGCTACAAGATCGAACTGCCGAGCGTGGCCCAGCGCGACGTCAACGCCCTGGTCGACGAGCTCGGCCTGATGGGCCGGGTGTCCGTCACGCCGCTCGACGGCGGGCGCAGCGCCCTGATCATCACCACCCACGAGAGCCTGGACGACATCGTCGCCATCTGCTCGTTCGTGCTGGACCCGAACGACCTGAAGATTTTCGAAGCGCCGCCATTGACGCCCGAACAGCGCGCCATCGAGGCCGCCGAGCGCGCCCGCATCGAGGATGAGCAGGGCTATGGCTTCTTCGACCCGAGCGACGACGTGGCAACGGTCAGCGAAGAACTGTCCGACGACGAACGCGGCTACGGGTTCTTCCAGCCGATCGAGCAGATCCGCGCCCTGGCCGGCATCGATGCGTCGGGCAGCAAGCCAGCGGCGGCGCTGGCCGTGGTTGATCACGAGGCGGAAAAAAAGGCGAGCAAGAAAGACGAGAAGGGCGCCGAGTCAAAAGCTGGAGAATCGTCGTCGATCCGGGTCTCGGTGGAAAAGGTCGATCAATTGATCAACCTGATAGGCGAGCTGGTGATCACCCAGGCCATGATCGAGCAGCGCAGCGGCGGGCTGGACCCGATGATGCACGAACGCCTGCTGTCCTCGGTTTCCCAGTTGACGCGCAACACGCGCGAATTGCAGGAAGCCGTGATGTCGATCCGCATGATGCCGATGGACTTCGTGTTCTCGCGCTTCCCGCGCATGGTGCGTGACCTGGCCGGCAAGCTCGGCAAGAAGGTCGATTTCATCACCCACGGCGCCGCCACCGAGCTCGACAAGGGCTTGATCGAGCGCATCGTCGATCCGCTGACCCACCTGGTGAGGAACAGCATCGACCACGGCATCGAGATGCCGGAAGCGCGCGCCGCCGCCGGCAAGTCGGAAGCGGGGCGCCTGTTCCTGTCGGCCGGCCACCAGGGCGGCAACATTGTCATCGAAGTGGCCGACGATGGCGCCGGCCTGAACCGCGAGCGCATCCTGGCGAAAGCCGCGCAGAACGGGCTGGCCGTCTCGGACACGATGAGCGACAGCGAAGTCTGGCAACTGATCTTCGCGCCGGGCTTTTCCACGGCCGAGATCGTCACCGACGTGTCGGGCCGCGGCGTTGGCATGGATGTTGTCAAACGTAACATCACGGCCATGGGCGGTTCGGTCGATATCCGCTCCGCGCGTGGCTTCGGCACCACGATTTCGATCTCGCTGCCTTTGACGCTGGCCATTCTGGACGGTATGACTATCCGCTGCGGCGAAGAAATCTATATCCTTCCACTGGGCTATGTCGTGGAATCGCTGCAGCCGCGCCGCGAAGACATCCGCGACATCGCCGGCCGCGGCCAGGTGCTCAAGGTGCGTGGCGAATACCTGCCGCTGATCGCCTTGCACACCGTGTTCGCGATCGAACCGCGTTCCAGCGACCCGGCCGACGGCATCGTCGTGATCCTGGAGTCCGAGGGCCGGCGCGCCGCATTGCTGATCGACGACCTGGTCGGCCAGCAGCACGTGGTGGTGAAGAACCTGGAAGCGAACTACCGCAAGGTGAGCGGCATTTCCGGCGCCACCATCCTGGGCGACGGCGGCGTGTCGCTGATCCTCGACGTGGCGGCGCTGGTGCGCTCGTCGCGTCAGGTGGCCGACGAAGCACTGGCCTTCTGAGCCCGAACCAACGAATTGAATAAGGAAACAACATGTCCATTACCCAAGTCAGCCAATCCCAGGGCAACGACGCCGGTCTCGAATACCTGGCTTTCACCCTGGGCTCGGAAGAATACGGCATCGACATCCTGAAAGTGCAGGAAATCCGCGGCTACGAAGCCGTGACCCGCATCGCGAATGCACCGGAATTCATCAAGGGCGTGATCAACCTGCGCGGGATCATCATCCCGGTGGTCGACATGCGCATCAAGTTCAAGCTCGGCGAGCCGACCTACGACCAGTTCACCGTCGTCATCATCCTGAACATCGGTGGCCGCGTCATGGGCATGGTGGTCGACAGCGTCTCGGACGTGACCACGCTCACCCCGGACCAGATCAAGCCGGCGCCGGACATGGGCAGCACCTTCAGCAGCGACTACCTGATCGGCCTGGGCACGGTCGACGAGCGTATGCTGATCCTGGTCGACATCGACCGCCTGATGTCGTCGCCGGAAATGGGCCTGATCGACAAGCTGGCTGCGTAAAACAAGCACGGACGGCACTCGGCAATACAGCGGGTTCCCGCCCGCAACGAATACAGAGGTAAGGCAAAGTGCCGTTACATAAATCCGACACGGTCAAGGAATTCGACTTCACGCGCGGCGACTTCGAGCGCGTGCGCACCCTGATCTACCGCCAGGCCGGCATCTCGCTGGCCGACAGCAAGCAGGAAATGGTCTACAGCCGCCTGGCGCGGCGCCTGCGCGCGACCGGCATCCAGTCGTTCGCGAAATACCTGGACGACCTGGAAGCGGGCCGCATGAGCGATGAATGGGAGTCGTTCACGAATGCGCTGACCACCAACCTGACGTCCTTCTTCCGCGAAGCCCACCACTTCCCGCTGCTGGCCGAACACGTGGCGCGCCTGCGCGGGCGTCCGGGCGAGCCGCTCACGATCTGGTGCTCGGCCAGTTCGACCGGCGAAGAGCCGTACTCGATCGCCATGACCCTGTGCGAAGCCTTCAATACGCTCACGCCGCCGGTCCAGATCATCGCCACCGACATCGACACGAATGTGCTGGCCACGGCCAGCGAAGGCGTGTACGGCGACGACCGCGTGGAAAAAATGGCGCCGGAACGGCTGAAGCGTTTCTTCCTGCGCGGCAAGGGCCGCCACGAAGGCATGGTCCGTGTGCGCCCCGAACTGCGGCAACTGGTAACCTTCCGTCAGCTGAACCTCCTCGCCGACCATTGGCCGCTGAGCGGGCAGTTCGATGCGATCTTTTGCCGGAATGTCATGATTTATTTTGATAAAGAGACTCAGCGCAAAATCCTGGCGCGCTTCGTGCCGCTGATGAAGCCGCACGCGCTGCTGTTTGCCGGCCATTCCGAAAATTTCCTTTACGTTTCCGACTCGCTGCGTTTGCGCGGCAAGACCGTCTACGAACTCAACGACCGCCGCGCCTGAAGCGTGCACCCTCGGAAACCCCATGCATTCGAATAGCCAGTTCGCCACCAACGTCTACTACGACCGCACCTTCGATGTCGAAGCGGCCAAGATCTTGCCGGGCGAGTATTACTACACCGGCAAGAACATGCTGATCGTGACCGTGCTCGGGTCCTGCGTGTCGGCCTGCATCCGCGACCGCGTGAGCGGCCTGGGCGGCATGAACCACTTCATGCTGCCCGATGGCGGCGGCGACAGCGGCAGCCCGGTGTCGGCCTCGATGCGCTACGGCACCTTTGCCATGGAAGTCCTGATCAACGACCTGCTGAAGGCCGGCGCCCGGCGCGAGCACCTGGAAGCCAAGGTCTTCGGCGGCGGCGCCGTGCTGCGCGGCTTCACCGCCATGAACGTGGGCGAACGGAATGCCGCTTTTGTGATGCAATTCCTGAAGACGGAACGGATTCCGGTGCTGGCCGAGGACCTGAACGACATCTACCCGCGCAAGGTGTATTTTTTCCCGAAGACGGGGAGGGTGTTAGTAAAGAAATTGATGCAAACCCAGAACGATACGCTGGCCAAGCGCGAGCTCGACTACGCCAAGCGCCTCAAGGTCGAGCCCGTTGGCGGCGAAATCGATTTGTTCTGATCCCGAAAGGAAAGACGATGACAATCAAGGTACTGATCGTCGACGACTCGGCCCTGATCCGCAGCGTGATGAGCGAGATCGTGAATTCGCAGGCCGACATGGAAGTCGTGGCGACCGCGCCCGACCCGCTGGTGGCGCGCGAACTGATCAAGAAACACAACCCCGACGTGCTGACCCTGGACGTCGAGATGCCGAAGATGGATGGCCTCGACTTCCTGGAAAAGCTGATGCGTCTGCGCCCGATGCCGGTATTGATGGTGTCCTCGCTGACCGAGCGCGGCTCGGAAATCACGATGCGCGCGCTGGAACTCGGCGCCGTCGACTTCGTCACCAAGCCCAAGATTTCGATCCAGACCGGTATGCGCGAGTACACCGAGCTGATTACCGACAAGATCCGCGCCGCCGCGCGTGCGCGCGTGAAAGCCCGTACCGTGCAACAGAACGCTACCCCATCCGCATTGCAAGCCTTGCGCAGCCCCTTGATTTCCTCGGAGAAGCTGATCATCATCGGCGCCTCCACCGGCGGCACCGAGGCGATCCGCGAATTCCTGATGCAGATGCCCTCGGATTGCCCGGGCATCCTGATTGCCCAGCACATGCCGGAAGGCTTTACCACCTCGTTCGCGCGGCGCCTGGATTCGCTGTGCAGGATCAGTGTCTCGGAGGCTGCCGGCAACGAGCGTATCCTGCCCGGCCACGCCTACATCGCGCCGGGCCACTCGCACCTGCTGCTCACGCGCTCGGGCGCCAACTACATGACCAGGATCGAGCAGACCGATCCGGTGAACCGGCATCGCCCTTCGGTGGACGTGCTGTTCCGCTCGGCGGCCGTGGCGGCCGGCAAGAACGCGGTCGGCGTGATCCTGACGGGCATGGGGAAAGACGGCGCTGCTGGTATGCTTGAAATGAAGAACGCGGGAGCGCACAATTTTGCCCAGGACGAGGCCTCGTGCGTCGTGTTCGGCATGCCGCGCGAAGCGATCGCGATCGGCGCCACCCACGAAGTGGCGCCCCTGAATGCCTTGCCGGGCCTGGTGCTCGGGCAGCTGGCGGCACAAGGCGGACGGGCGTTGCGGGTTTGATCCGCTTTCATCGCTTTTCCGCCAGTTTTGTCGCCGCACGGCAACAAAAATGCTATCCTTGAGGTTGCTTGTCGCAGCGCCTCAAGCCACACTAACCATAGTAGAAGAATCAACGGAGTAATTCATGGCTGATCCAAAGATGCGTTTCCTGGTTGTTGACGATTTCTCGACGATGCGCCGCATCGTCCGGAACTTGTTGAAAGAACTGGGTTACTCGAACGTCGATGAAGCGGAGGACGGCGCCATGGCGTTGACCAAGCTGCGCAGCGAGCAATTCGACTTCGTGGTCTCGGACTGGAACATGCCCAATATGGACGGGCTGACCATGCTGCAGCACATCCGTGCCGATCCGGCACTGAGCAAGCTGCCGGTACTGATGGTGACCGCCGAAGCGAAGAAGGAAAACATCATCGCTGCGGCCCAGGCGGGCGCCAGCGGCTACGTGGTCAAGCCGTTCACGGCCGCCACGCTCGACGAGAAGCTGAACAAGATCTTCGAGAAGATGGAAAAGGCCTGATATGGCAGAGCAAGCGCTGGACGCGGCAGCTTCGAACGAAGAGGTCCTGAGCCGCATCGGCCACATGACGCGCGCGCTGCACGACAGCCTGCGCGGCCTGGGCCTCGATAAACTGATCGAAAAGGCCGCCAGCGACATCCCGGATGCGCGCGACCGCCTCGATTACGTTGCGCGCCTCTCGGAACAGTCCGCCAAGCGCGTGCTCGACGCCACCGATGCCGCCAGTCCTTTGCAGGATGGCATCGAAAACCGCAGCAGCGAACTGCGCGGCCAATGGCAGGCCCTGCTCGACAACAAGAGCGCCGGCGAAACCGACTGGCGCGCCCTGGCCGAGCGTACGATGGCGGCGCTGGCCGAGTCGGAAGGGGCGGCTGTCGCCACCCGCGGCCAGTTGATGGACATCATGATGGCCCAGGACTTCCAGGACCTGACCGGCCAGGTGATCGGCAAGATCACCTCGATCGCGCAAGACCTGGAAAAGCAACTGGTGCAAGTCCTGATCGATTTCGCCCCGAGCGAAATCAAGCGCGAGCTCGACACCGGCTTGCTGAACGGTCCGCAGATCAAGCCGGAAGGCAACACGGAAATCGTGGCCAACCAGGGCCAGGTGGACGACCTGCTCGACAGCCTGGGGTTCTGAACGTCCGCTGACCCGCTGCGAACCCGCTGTCTTCTCTCGCGACTGTATCCATGCACCACAAAAACTACATTGTTCGCGAACCGCTGCTCGATGCCACCCAGCGGGTCATCGGCTACGAGCTGCTCTGGCAACAAAAAGGCGGCCAGCCGGTCCTCGACGCCGACCTGGAACAACTGGTCGGCTTCGTCGCCGAACACGTCCAGCACGAAGAACACGGCTGGCTGCTGCGCGACAAACTGCTCTTCCTCGACGCCGTGCCGGCGATGCTCTCGACCGACGCGCTGTTCGCGCTGCCGCCCGAGCGCACCGTGCTGAGCCTGCAGGCGCGCACCCTGATGGACCCGAACACCCGCGCCGCCGTGCAGGCCGTGCGCGCCGGCGGCATCGGCATCTCGATCCGCGGGCTGGAAGTCGGCCACCTGACCAAGGCGCTCGCGCCGTATGCCTCGCACGTCGAGATGCGCTTTGCCGGCATCAACGTGGCCGAGCAGGCGCGCACCTATGCAGCCGCGAAACAGGCGTCGCTGCGCATGGTCGGGCGCCCGGTCAGCAACTGGATCGACTACGACGCCTGCGCCACCCTCGGCCTGGCAGCCTTTGTCGGCAAGTTGCACCTGACCCCGCGTCCGGGCAACCCGGTCAAGGGGCTGAACCCGGCCCAGACCACCATCCTGCAGTTGATGCAGATGGTGCAGAACAACGAAGACATCCCGAAGCTGGAAAACGTGCTGAAGCGCGACCCGGCGCTCACCTATAAGCTGCTGCAAAACATCAATTCGGCCGGCTTCGGTGCCGGGCGCGAAGTGCAGTCGATCCGCCAGGCCATTGCCCTGATGGGCTATGCGCCGCTGTACCGCTGGCTGACCCTGCTGCTGGCCAGCGCCAGTACCAGCGGCTACTCGCCGGTGCTGATGGAAACGGCGGTGGTGCGCGGGCGCCTGACCGAATTGCTGGGGCTGCATGCGCTACCGAAGGCGGAAGGCGAAAACCTGTTCGTGGCGGGGATGTTCTCGCTGCTGGACCGGCTGCTGGGCTTGCCGATGAAGGAAGTGCTGGACACGATTCCGCTGCCGCCGGAAGTGGTCAAGGCGCTGCTGACGCGCGAGGGGATGTACGGGCCTTACCTGGCCCTGGCCGAGGCCTGCGAGCTGAGCTCGAACCTGGTGGGATCGCTGGCGGCCGGGCTGAACCTCAGCCCGCTGGAAGTGAACAAGGCGCATCTGTGTGCGCTGGCCTGGGCGCAGGCTGTGACCGCCTGATTGGTGGCCGGTTTTCGTAGGGTGGGCACTTGTGCCCACGCGGTACGGCCGACAAGCAGTAGCACCATTTCCATAAGCCGGGCACGCATGCCCGGTATCTCCCGCTTCCGACGCGTGTACGCAACTCGTGAGACCGCGTGGGCTCAAGAGCCC
>DAMABW010000135.1:0-3083 GCA_031999925.1 Massilia sp.
GGCCGAACTGCTTGGTATGGCCGAAGCGTAGGGTGGGCACGGAGTGCCTTGCGCGGCGCGGCCCACCCTACAGGGTTAACTAGCGCGTTCGACGGTCGCGTGGCTGGCCGCACCATGCGCCGGCAGCACCAGCGTCGCTGCCAAGCCCGGCGCATTGTCTTCCAACACAAGCTTCCCGCCATGCAGCCGCGCCACCGCCGACACCACGCTCAGGCCCAGGCCCACGCCCGGCGTGCCGCGACTACCATCCACGCGATAGAAGCGCTCGACCACCTTCGGCCGCTCGTCCTCGGCGATACCCGGCCCGTTGTCGACCACGGACAGGGCCAGCGAACTGTCCGGCCTGCGCCGCGCCGCCACCGCAATCGTCCCGTGTTCCGGCGCATACTTGAGGGCATTCTCGACCAGGTTGCTGAGCGCCTGCGCGATCAGCACCGGGTCGCCCACCACCCCCAGGCCGGCATCCGCCTCGAAGCCCAGCGCGATCTCCTTCAGCTCCGCTACCGGCGCATAAAACTCGGTCACTTCCTCGCCCAGGCGCGCCAGATCAACCTCGACGAATCCGTTGCGGCGGCTGCCGCTGTCGATCTCGGCCAGCCGCAGCAGGGCCTGGAAGATGCTCATCACGCGGTCGATGTCGCCGATCGCCGCATCGATCTCGGCAAACGTCTCCTCGGTATCGGGGCGGGTGATCGCCAATTCTTCCAGCCGCGCGCGCAGTTCGCTCAGCGGCGTGCGCAAGTCGTGGGCGATCGAATTCGACACGTCCTGCACGCTCGTCACCAACTGCTCGATCTGGTCGAGCATGCGGTTGACAGTCTGCGTCAGCAGGCGCAGTTCGTCGCCGTCGTGCGGCTCGTCCAGGCGGCGCGACAGCTTGCCTTCGATGATGGCGGCGGTGGTCTGGCTGATGCCTCCGATGCGCTCCAGCAGCGCGCGCCGGATCAGCATGCCGCCCAGGATGGCGCCCACCAGCACCGTCACCGCGCAGGCCAGCAGGCCATACACGAACAGGCGTTCGAGTTCGTCGAAGCGGTTCAGGTTACTGGCCACCAGCAGCCGGTAGCCGCCGGGCAGGGTGACGCGCACCGACTCGATGCGGCGCGCCTTGCCGTCGACGTGGATGGTGCCCGAGCACAGGCCGTCGCGGTCGGGCAGGCCCTGCGGCCAGCGCGAGAGGTTGCCGGCGATGCGGCTGCCATCGGGTGCGGCCAGCAGCATGATCTTGCGCACGCCGTCGTTGGTGCCGACCACCTGGCTGTCGATGGCGTTCGCCAGCGCGTGTTCGCCGCTGCGCGTGAACAGGTTCGCCAGGCGCTGGGCGTCGGAGCGCAGCAGTTCGGTACGCACCTGCTCGATGTTCGTATGCCAGGCGTACCACAGCGGCCCGGCGAACATCGCCAGCACCAGCAGGCTGACAACGCCGTAGCCAACGGCGATGGTGCGCGCCGAGAAGGTCGGCAGCTTGAGCAGGGAGGCGAAGCGGTGGGTCACGGCCGGTCGGTCAGCATGTAGCCGGCATTGCGCACGGTCTTCAGCAGCGGCGTGCCGAACGGCGCGTCGATCTTCTGGCGCAGCTTGCTAATGTGGACGTCGATGACGTTGGTTTGCGGGTCGAAGTGGTAGTCCCACACGTTCTCGAGCAGCATGGTGCGCGTGACCACCTGGTTGGCGTGGCGCAGCAGGTATTCGAGCAGCTTGAATTCGCGCGGCTGCAGGGCAATGACGGTGCCGGCGCGCGTGACCTTGTGCGCCAGCAAATCGACGCTCAGGTCGCCCAGCGCCAGCGTGGTGTCGAGCGCCTGCACATGCGAGCGGCGCAGCAGGGCGTCCAGGCGCGCCAGCAGTTCGCCGAAGGCGAAGGGTTTGACCAGGTAGTCGTCGCCGCCGCGCTTCAGGCCCAGGATGCGGTCGTCGACGCCGTCGAGCGCGCTCAGGACCAGGATCGGCACGCGGTTGCCCTGTTGACGCAAGGCCTCAATGATGGCCAGGCCATCGATGCCGCCGGGGAGCATGCGGTCCATGATGATGGCGTCGTAGGGCTCGCTGACGGCGTGGTACATGCCGTCGCGGCCATTGTCGGCATGGTCGACCGTATGGCCGGCTTCGACCAGGCCCTTGCAGACAAAGCGCGCGACGCGTTCGTTGTCTTCGACCAGCAGCAGCTTCACAGCGTTTCCTTCACGGCGTTTCCCTCGTTTTCCGCTCGCATTCTACGCGGCTTCATGGCTGGCGGTCGCCGGCACGTCGTGCGCCTTCGCAGATGCCTTCGCGCCCTTGCGGCGCTTGATCGGCCGCGCAATCAGCACGAAGAACAGCGGGATCAAGTAAGTCGCCAGGAAGGTCGCCGCCAGCATGCCGCCGATGACGCCGATGCCGAGCGCGTTCTGGCTGGCCGCGCCGGCGCCGGTGGCGATCGCCAGCGGTAGCACGCCGAGGACAAACGCCATCGAGGTCATGATGATCGGGCGCAGACGCAGCTTGGCCGATTCCAGCGCCGCTTCCAGCACGCCATAACCCTGCTGCTGCAGTTCGCGCGCGAACTCGACGATCAGGATCGCGTTCTTCGCCGACAAGCCAATGGTAGTCAATAGCCCGACCTGGAAGAACACGTCGTTCTGCAGGCCGAAGGCGGTGGCCGCACCCAGCGCGCCAAGCACGCCGACCGGCACCACCATGATCACCGACACCGGCACGCTCCAGCTTTCGTACAATGCGGCCAGGCTGAGGAAGACCACCAGGATCGACAGCGCGTACAGCAGGGGCGCCTGGGCGCCGGCCTGGGATTCCTGCAGCGAGATGCCGCTCCACTCGTAGCCGATCCCGGCCGGCAGCTGCTTCGTCAGGCGGTCCATGATCGCCATCGCTTCGCCGCTGCTGACGCCGGGCGCCGGCTGGCCGAGGATTTCGGCCGATTCGATGCCGTTATAGCGCTGCATCGCTGGCGCGCCCCACGACCATTCGGCTTTCGCAAACGACGAGAAGGGCACCATCCGGCCGTCGGCGTTGCGCACGTGGAGCAGGCGGATATCGTCGGGGTTCATGCGGAACTGGGCGTCGGCCTGGACGTAGACGCGCTTGAT
>DAMABW010000135.1:3093-10454 GCA_031999925.1 Massilia sp.
CGAAGAAGTTGTTGATGTACTTCGCACCCCACGCCGTCGAGAAGATCTGGTCGACGGCGGACAAACTGACGCCGAGCGCCGCCGCCTTTTCGTGGTCGATCGAAATCTTGTAGGTCGAGCGGTCGGCCTGGCCGGTGTAGCGCACCCGCACTAGCTGAGGCTCCTTGGCGGCGAGGGCCAGCAACTGGTCGCGTGCCTGGCCCAGGGCTTCGTGGCCGAGGTTGCCGCGGTCCTGCAGCTGCATCGAGAAGCCGGCGGCCGAACCCAGGCCGCGAATCGGCGGCGGTTCCACCGGCGTGATGCGCGCGCCCTGGTAGTCGCCGAAGCGCGCCGCGATGCGCGTGCTCAGGGCCGATACGCTCAAGGCCTTGTCGCCGCGCTCGTCCCAGGTTTTCAGGCGCACGAACAGGCGCCCCTGGTTCTGGCCGCGCGCCGGGTTGTTGGCGCCGATGGTCATGAAGGTGGCGTCGACCATCGCCTTTTCGTCGTTCAGCAGGTAATGGTCGATCTGTTCCAGCACCTTGCCGGTGGTCTCCACCGTGCTGCCGGCCGGCGTTTCCACCTGCACGAACATGTAGCCCTGGTCTTCCTTCGGAAGGAAGCCGCCCGGCAGGCGTGCGAACAGAGCCAGCACCACGCCGATCATGACCGCATACACCAGCATCCACAGGCCGCGCCGGCCGACGATGGCGGTGACGGCGCCGAGGTAGCGGTCGCGCTGGCGCTCGAACGAACGGTTGAACCAGCCGAAGAAGCCGCGCTTCTCATGATGATTCGGGTCGGGACGCTTCAGCAGCATGGCGCACAGCGCCGGCGTCAGGGTCAGGGCGACGAACACCGACAGCAGCATCGAGGCCACCACCGTCAGCGAGAACTCGCGGTAGATCGCGCCCACCGTGCCGCTGGAGAATGCCACCGGCACGAACACGGCGGACAATACCAGCGCCACGCCGATCAGGGCGCTGGTGATCTGGCCCATCGCCTTGTGCGTGGCCTCGTAGGGTTCCAGCCCATCCTCGTGCATCACGCGCTCGACGTTCTCGACCACGACGATCGCATCGTCAACCAGCAGTCCGATCGCCAGCACCAGGCCGAACATCGACAGCGTGTTGATGGTGAAGCCGAGCGCCGACATGATGCCGAAGGTCCCAAGCAGCACCACCGGCACCGTGATCGACGGGATCAGGGTGGCGCGGAAGTTTTGCAGGAACAGGTACATCACCAGGAACACCAGCACGATGCCTTCGATCAGGGTCTTTACCACCTCGTGGATCGAGACCTCGATAAACGGCGTGATGTCGTTCGGGTAGACGACGCGCAGGCCTTCGGGGAAGAAGGCGCTGAGCTCCTTCAGGCGCGCACGCACGGCGTCGGCGGTATCGAGCGCATTCGCGTCAGGGCCGAGTTGGATGCCCAAGCCCGAGGCCGGCTTGCCGTTGTAGCGCACGTCGACGTTGTAGTTTTCCGGGCCGAGCGCCACGCGGGCGACGTCGCCCACGCGCACGCGCGAGCCGTCCGGCTGGACTTTCAGCAGGATGCGCTCGAACTGTTCCGGCGTGCGCAGCAGGCTGGCCTGGTTGATGGTGGCGCTCAGGGTCTGGCCGGGCACCGCTGGCAAGCCGCCCAACTGGCCGCCCGAGACCTGGACGTTCTGGGCTTCGATGGCGGTGTTCACGTCCAGCGGCGTGAGGGCGTAGCTGGTGAGTTTCACCGGGTCGAGCCAGATGCGCATCGCGTACTGGGTGCCGAACAAATTCATGCTGCCCACGCCGGGGATGCGGCTGAGGGGATCCTGCACGTTCGAGGCCACGTAGTTGGCGATGTCGAATTTCGACATGCTGTCGTTGTCGGACACGAAGGCGGCCACCATCAGGAAGTCGCTGGTCGATTTACTCACGCGCAGGCCGGCGTTCTGGACGTCGCGCGGCAGGCGCGGCACGGCCGCCTGCAGCTGGTTCTGCACCTGCACCTGGGCGATGTCCGGGTCGGTGCCGGGGGCGAAGGTGAGGGTGGTGGTCGACTGGCCGGTCTCGTCGCTGCTGGACGACATGTAGAGCATGTTGTCGATGCCGGTCATCTGCTGCCCGATCACCTGGACCACGGTGTTCTGCATGGTCTCGGCCGAGGCGCCGGGGAAGGTGGCGCGGATCTGCACGGCCGGCGGCGACACCGGCGGGTACTGTTCGACCGGCATGTTGTGCAGCGTGATGCCGCCGACCAGCATGATGAGGATGGAGATGACGATCGCGAAGATGGGCCGCTCGATGAAGAACTTTGGCATTGCGGGCGGTCCTCAGCGTACGGTGGGGGCGGAAGTGGAAGCAGAAGCGGCGGCGCGCACGTCGGCAGGGCGCACCTTCACGGTCATGTCGGGCTTGATCTTCTGGAGGCCGCTGACGATCACGCGCTCGCCTTCCTTCAGGCCTTCCTCGACCAGCCACTGGCCGTCGACCAGGGCGCCGGTGCGCACCGGGCGCAGCACGGTCTTGTTGTCGGCGCCGACCAGCATCACGCTGGCGTCGCCTTTCGGGTTGCGCGTGACGGCCGGCGCCGGCACCTGCACCACGTTCGGGCGCATGCCCTGGTTCACCGAGGCGCGCACAAACATCCCCGGCAGCAGCAGGTGGTCCGGGTTCGGGAAGCGCGCGCGCAGCGTCACCGAGCCGGTGGCCGGATCGACCGTCACGCCGCTCACTTCCAGTGTGCCTTCGTGCGCATAGGTGCTGCCGTCCTCGAGCTGCAGCTTGACCTTGGTTTGCTTGCCGCCCGCCGTCAGCTTGCCGGCGGCGATGTCGCGGCGCAGGGCCAGGCCCTCGACGCTCGACTGCTGCAAATCGACGTACATCGGGTCCAGTTGCTGGACGGTGGTCATCAGGGTGGCCGAGCCGCCCTGCACGTAGGCGCCCTTGGTCACCTGCGAGATGCTGCTGCGCCCGCCGATCGGCGCGGTGACGCTGGTGTAGCCCAGGTTGATGCGGGCGTTCGCCGCTGCCGCCTCGGCCGCGGCGACGTCGGCGGCGGCCTGCAGTTGCGCCGCCTCAGCGTCGTCGAAATCCTGCTTGCTGATGGCATTGCTGCCTATGAGGACCTTGTAGCGCTTCAGTTGGGCCGTGCTGCTGGCCAGGTTCGCCTGTGCGCGCTTCAGGGCCGCCTCGGCGCTGGCGAGGGCGGTGCGGTAGGGGGCAGGGTCGATCCGGTACAAGACCTCGCCCGCGCGCACGTCGCTGCCTTTGGTGAAACGGCGCTCCTGCACGATGCCGTCGACCCGTGCGCGCACCTCGGCCAGCAGCGACGGCGCGGTGCGCCCCGGCAGTTCGACGTCCAGGCGGACGGCGCTACGCTGCACCGGCAAGACCGTTACCTCGGGCACGGCCGGGGCGGGCGGTTTGTCGTCCTTGCCACAGGCGCTGAGCAGGCATGCGAAAAGGAGGGCGCTGCCGGCAAGCGGCAGTCCCTGGCGGCGTTGGAGGAAAGAGGGCATGAAGAGTTGGTAGTCGAGGTTGGTGGAGCAAGGGTGTGCGCAGCACTATGCCATCGCACACCTAAATTGTGGATGTCTGGAACATTAAGGATTGTTAATGTACATTTCCCGGTGCAAGGAACAATCGCGGTAGACTTCATTCGTTTGTTTCTCATGTAAAGACAATGGACCGATTCCTGGAAATGAAGGTGTTCGCTGCGGTAGCCGAGGCCGGCAGTTTTACCCGCGCCGCGGATGCGCTCGACATGTCGAAGGCGGCCGTTTCGCGCTACGTGGCCGAACTCGAAGAGCGGCTCGGCGTGCGCCTGCTGCACCGGACCACGCGCAAGCTCTCGCCCACGACCGAAGGCGAAATCTTCCAGGCGCGCTGCCGCGAGCTGCTGGGCAACCTGGAAGACGCCGAAGCCGAGATCACCGCGCGCACCGGCGCCGCGGGCGGGCTGCTGAAGGCGAACGTTCCCGTTACTTTCGGGCTGATGCACTTGTCGCCGCTCTGGCCGGTGCTGCTGGCGCGCCATCCCGGCCTGGAACTCGACCTTACCCTGTCGGACCGCGTGGTCGACCTGGTCGAAGAGGGCGTCGACGTGACGGTGCGCATCGGCCAGTTGCCGGCGTCGTCGCTGATCAGTCGCAAGCTGGCCAGCACGCGCATGGTCCTGTGCGCGGCGCCGGCCTACCTCGAAGCGCGCGGCGAACCCGCGCTGCCGGCCGACCTGGCGGCGCACGACGTGATCTCCTACAGTTTGTTCGCGGCGGGCGAGAACTGGCGCTTTTCCGGGCCGCTCGGCGAGCAGACAGTGCGCGTGACGCCGCGCCTGCGCACCAACAGCGGCGACACCTGCCGCGCCGCCGCTTTGCTCGGCCAGGGCATCGTGCTGCAGCCAACCTTCATCGTCGGCGCCGATCTGGCCGCCGGCAGGCTGGTGGAAATCATGCCCGACTGGCGTGCGGGCGAGCTGGGCGTGTACGCGGTCTACCCGTCGCGCAAATTCGTAGCGCCCAAGGTGCGGGTGCTGATCGACTTCCTGGTCGAGTCGTTTGCGCAGCCGTCCTGGGACAACTGACGATGTTCAGATATTGTCTCGATAAGTGAAACAGTGTGGCTCGGAAAGGCCTATTTATCTCTTTGGAAGATAAAATTAAGATGAACCCATGTTGATGCGGCTTGCGCCGCGCTGATGGAGAGTTCGATCATGGTTTCGCTTCCCGCTTTATTCGTATCGCATGGCTCGCCCATGCTGGCGCTGCAGGACAGTCCCGCGCGTCGCTTCCTCGAAAGCCTGGGCCGGTCGCTGCCCCGGCCACAGGCCATCCTCGTCGTGTCCGCCCACTGGGAAACCGCTGGCGGCCCGGCGGTGAGCCTGGCGCGCCAGCCGCAGACGATCCACGACTTCGGCGGCTTTCCGCGCGCGCTGTTCGAGATGCGGTATCCGGCGCCGGGCGCGCCCGACACCGCCGAACGCGCCGCCGCGCTGCTTGAAGCGGCCGGTATCGCCGTCGGCCGCAGCGCAGACCGTGGCCTCGACCACGGCGCCTGGGTGCCGCTGCGCCTGATGTACCCGGACGCCGACATCCCGGTCGCCCAGCTGTCGGTGGTGCGCGGTGCAACGCCGGGCCAGCACGCGGCAATCGGCCGCGCCCTGGCGCCGCTGCGCGAGCAGGGCGTGCTGATTCTCGCCTCGGGTTCGCTGACGCATAATCTGTATGAATATCGCGGGCAGGGTATCGATGCACCCGTCCCGCATTGGGTCGGCGAGTTCGAAGCCTGGATGAAGGCACGGTTCGAAGCGAACGATGGCGCGGCGCTGCTCGACTACCGCCACGCCGCACCGTATGCGGCGCAGAATCACCCGACCGACGAACACCTGCTGCCGCTATTCGTGGCCATGGGCGCAGGCGGGGTGGCCAGACAGATCCATGCGAGTTTCGAACACGGCGTGCTGGCGATGGATGCCTACGCTTTTGAATAACGCAACACCACATCACTTACTACAGGGACCGATCATGCAAACCACTACCATGCAATCCACCGACGACGCGGGCAAGCTGCTGCTGCGCGCCGTCCTTGCCATCCTGCTGCTGTTCCATGGCGTTTCGAAACTGAGCGGCGGCATCGGCTTCATCACCGGCATGCTGCAGGGGCTGGGTTTACCGGCCTTTCTCGGCTACGGCGTGTACGTCGGCGAAGTCGTCGCGCCGCTGCTGATCCTCGTCGGCCTGTACACGCGTCCGGCCGCCCTGGTCGTGGCCATCAATATGGTTGTCGCGCTGCTGCTGGCGCATACGGGCCAGTTCTTCACCCTGAGCGACACCGGCGGCTGGGCGCTCGAACTGCAGGGCATGTACCTGGGCGGCGCGCTGGCCGTGGCCTTGCTGGGTGCGGGCCGCTACAGCCTGGGCGGCATCAACGGGCGCTTCAACTGAAGCAGCACCTGCCAGCGACATGATAGAGCCCTGTTTTTACAGGGCTTTTTTCGTTGTGCCTAGCGGCCGGGCGCGAAAGGACGGATAATGGCGCCCACTCATTTTTAGCGCAAGAATCTGGAACCCTCCCATGGAAATCAAAGTCAACTTCCTCGACAAGCTGCGCCTGGAAGCCAAGTTCGACGACTTCACCGTCATCGCTGACCAGCCCATCCGCTACAAGGGCGACGGCTCGGCCCCCGGTCCCTTCGACTACTTCCTGGCCTCGTCGGCCCTGTGCGCGGCCTATTTCGTGAAGCTGTACTGCGATACCCGCAACATCCCGACCGAAAACATCCGCCTTTCGCAGAACAACATCGTCGACCCGGAAAACCGCTACGCCCAGATCTTCAAGATCCAGGTCGAGCTCCCGGCCGACATCTCGGACAAGGACCGCCAGGGCATCCTGCGCTCGATCGACCGCTGCACGGTGAAGAAGGTCGTGCAGCAGGGGCCGGAATTCGTGATCGAGGAAGTCGAGAATCTGGACGCCGACGCCCAGGCCCTGCTGACCCTGCAGCCCGACGCCGCAACCCAGACCTACATCCCCGGCAAGGACCTGCCGCTGGAGCAGACCATCGCCAACATGTCGGCCAAGCTGGCGTCCTGGGGCATCAAGATCGAGATCGCGTCCTGGCGCAACATCGTGCCGAACGTGTGGTCGCTGCACATCCGCGACGCCCACTCGCCGATGTGCTTCACCAACGGCAAGGGCGCGACCAAGGAAAGCGCGCTGGCCTCGGCCCTGGGCGAGTACATCGAACGCCTGAGCAACAACCACTTCTATGCCGGTTCCTACTGGGGCGAAGAGATCGCCAACGCCGAATTCGTGCACTACCCGAACGAGCGCTGGTTCAAGGCCGGCCGCCGCGACGCGCTGCCGAAGGAGATCCTCGACGAATACAGCCTGGAGATCTACGACCCCGAGGGCGAGCTGCGCGGCACCCACCTGGTCGACACCAACTCCGGCAATGCGGAACGCGGCATCGTCGCGTTGCCCTACACCCGTCACTCGGACGGCGAGACCGTGTACTTCCCGGTCAGCCTGATCGAAAACCTCTACGCCAGCAACGGCATGAGCGCCGGTAATACCCTGGCCGAAGCCCAGGTGCAGTGCCTGTCCGAGATCTTCGAGCGCGCGGTGAAGCGCGAAATCCTGGAAGGCGAATTCGCCTTGCCCGACGTGCCGCAAGAAGTCCTGGCGAAGTACCCCGGCATCGTGGCCGGCATCAAGGGCCTGGAGGAGCAGGGCTTCCCGGTACTGGTGAAGGACGCCTCGCTCGGCGGCCAGTATCCGGTGATGTGCGTGACGCTGATGAACCCGAAGACCGGCGGCGTGTTCGCTTCCTTCGGCGCGCATCCGAGCCTGGAAGTGGCGCTGGAACGCAGCCTGACCGAACTGCTGCAGGGCCGCAGC
>DAMABW010000136.1:0-10447 GCA_031999925.1 Massilia sp.
GGACGCCATTCTCGGCGCCGCGATCGCCACCAGCTACAAGCCGCAACCCCAGGCCTACCTGAAGTCGGCGGAAGCGGTTGGACTGCCGCCGCACGAGGTGGCCCTCGTCGCCGCCCACAACGACGACCTGCAAGCGGCGCGCGCCTGCGGCTTGAGGACCGTGTTCGTGCGCCGACCCCAGGAACACGGCCCGAAGCAGCGCACCGACCTGGCACCCGAACACGACTGGGATGTGGTCGCCGACAGTCTCATCGAACTGGCCGACCTGCTCGGCTGCCCTCAACTTTCACGATAAAGGAACCTGCACATGACGCAAACGAATGAACGCCCGCTCGCCCTGGTCACCGGCGCCTCCAGTGGCATCGGCTATGAACTGGCCCGGCTTTTCGCGGCCGACGGCTATGACCTGGTTATCACCGCCACCAATGGCGAACTGCTCGAACGCACCGGCTAGCCCAGCACATCGCTCCAGATCTGCCTGGCCCAGGCATCGGCATCCCTGCCTTCCTGCGCGGACGCATGGTCCGACAGGATGCCGCTGCCCTCGGCCCGCATGCTTTTGCTGGCCGGGTCGTAGCGGTACAGGGTCGAGATGTGCATCGCCTGCCGGTCGTCGACGTAGCTGTAGCAGGTATTGGCAAAGGCCGGCGCCGGATCGAGCGCCTGCCCCAGCATCGCATCTACGATGGCGCGCGCGCAGATTTTGGCCTGGGCATTGGCCATGTGCGCCGACTTGGGCAGGCCGGCGTCGATGGCATCGCCGATGACGTGCACGCGCGGCAAGACCTTCGATGCGTAGCTCTGGAAGTCGACTTCGCACCAGCGCCGCTCCACGTTGGCCAGGCCGCACTGCTGCGCGATCCGACCCGCCCGCTGGGGTGGAATGATGTTCAGCACATCCGATTTCACGGTATCGAAGGCGGTCTTGACGGTGTTCGTCGCCACGTCGACTTCCATCAGTTCGCTGCCCGGCACGTAGTCGATCATGCCCGGATACAAATCGCGCCAGGCCCGTTCGAACAGCGCGCGTTTCGAGGTGATGACAGGATTGGCGTCGAGCACCACCACCTTGGACCGGGGCTTGTGCGTTTTCAGGTAAAAGGCCACCTGGCACGCACGCTCGTACGGTGCCGGAGGACAGCGGTAAGGCTGGGCCGGCACCACGATGGTGAAGACCCCGCCGTCGCGCATCGCCACCAACTGCCGCTGCAGATTGCGCGTTTGCGCACCAGCCTTCCATGCATGGGGAATGCGCTCCTGCGCCTTTGCCAGCATGGGAAAATCATCGTAGAGGAAGTCGATGCCTGGCGCGACGACCAGCCTGTCGTACGACAGCCTTTGTCCTGCCACCACGATCTGCGAGCGCTCGGCATCGATCGCGGTCACGCTGCCTCGCAGGAAGCGGACGCCATGCTCGTGTCGCAGCGCATCGTAGCCGAATGTGAGCTGCGCCAGCGTCCTTTGCCCACCCAGTACGCGGTTGCTGACCGGGCAAGAAACGAACTCGGCGGCCTGGTCGACGAGGATGACCTCGATGCGCCCGGCGCTGAGCAGCCGCAGATACCTGGCCACGGTTGCGCCGCCATAGCCGGCGCCGACGACCACCACACGTCCCAGGCGCGCTTGGCCCTTGTGTCGCGCGCGGGCGGACGCCGCCAGCGACGGCCAGGCCGATCCGGCCAGCGCCAAGCCGAGGACATCGCGCCTGCGCATCGGCCTACTCCCACTCCAGGCGTGGGTAAAGCAGGTTGACGTTGCGCCGGTTGACGATGTCGAAGAGTTGCCAGCGTCCGCGTTCGGAGGCAGCCGCCGTGGCCATCGTGGCGGGCATGTCGGCGCCCTGCCGGATGCCGGTGCGCACATCGTGCAGCAGGGTTGCGAGGTAGTGGCGCTGCCTGGCCAGCGCCCCATGCTTGTCGCGCGTGACGGGGCCGTGACCCGGGATGGTCGTCACGGCCGGCATCTTGTCCAATGCGTCCATGGCGGCGAGCCAGCCCTGGAGGTCGCCATCGATGGCGGGCGTGCGCTCGATGAACAGCAGGTCGCCCGTCCACAGCGTGCCGCTCGCGGCATCGAACACGGTCAGGTCGTTGTCCGTGTGTGCGTTCGGCCAGGCCTTCAGTTCCAGCTTGCGTCCGCCCAGGTCCAGGGTAAGCCGGTCTGGCACGGTCTCGCCCGGCGCGACCAGCCGGCTCGCGTCGGCCGCTGCGCCCAGTTGCTGCTTCAGGTTGCGCGCATAGGCATCGCCGCGCAGGGCCAGGAAGCGCGGCAACGCGGCATGGCCGATGAACCGCGGCTGGGCGTCGCTGGCGGCGGCATCGCCCTCGGCAAAGGCGGCGTTGCCGAACACGTGGTCGGGATGCCCATGCGTGTTGATGACATAGCGAACCGGTAGCCGGGTAATGGCGCGCAGGGCCTCCTTCAGGGCCATGCCGACGGCATACGAGCCGCCCGTATCGATGACCGCGACCGCGTCGGTGCCGATCACGAAGCCGACGTTGGCGATATCGCCATCGTAATCATCGTCCTCGAAATCCTTGTGCTGGCCGATGTGCACGTACACGCCCGGCGCGACCTGCTCGACGCGCAGCGGCGCCGCTATTGCAGGCTGAAAAGCGGCAAGCTGAAAGACCGCAAGCTGCGCGGCCGCCAGCAGCCAGGCTGCGTGGATCAGGCGCCGCATCTACCCTCCCACGTCGAGCGACTGGCGGAAGCTGGCGCCCTGGCTATCGCGGATCAGCACTTGCAGGGTGCCCGCCTTGCTGGCGACGAAGCCGAAGCCGATGGAGGGATTTTCGCTGATGCCGATCGACGTGTCCGCCGTCATCACCGGCTTGCCGTCGTAGGTGATGTCGATCTTGTCGATGAAAAAAGCGGGCCGGAAGCCGTGCGTGGCCAGGTCGCGTTGCAGCCCGGTGTACATCGGATGCCTGATCAGGAGCCTGGCCTTGTTGAGCTCACCGCGCCTGAATGGCCCGTCCAGTGCGATTTTCATTTTCCCGGCTTCCGCCAGCGTTTGCGCATTGTCGCCCGGCGTCGTGCCGCCGCAGCCGCCGGACGCCCTCACGGTCAGGCTGTTCACATACAAGTTGCCGTCGCTCGATTCGGCAACGACATGCACCGGCGAATCGGATTCAAACCGGATCCTGGTGGACACTTCCGCTTTACCGCTCTCCGGGCGGAAGTGAAACACCGCCGTCAGAGGCACCGGATTGGCGTCGACGAACAGGGTGACCGACTTGATGTACTGCTTCGCGGTCATCGGATGGTCGATGCTGAAAGCGAAAGGCACCTGGTCGCCGCTGGCTGCACGCGCAGGCGCCGTCAGGCGGATGAAGGCCGCCTGCTCGAGCTGTTTGCCGGGGAAGTAAGACTGCTGCAATGCCGTCCAGGAGGCATCCGCGGGCTGGGCCCATGCCACCGGGAGGCAAGCCGACCAGGCCAGCGCGGTCAGGCTGAAGCGAGCAGACAGGGAGGCGGTACGCTGTGGACGAGTGTTCATCAAGTCAGCCCTTATCCATGACGGATGCACGATGTCATTGCCGAAACAGACTGCGCGCGGCATTGCCGCCAGGACGACTATAACGCGATTTTCCGCCGTTTGGTACGCGCCGTGGGTAGCGCGTCAGGCCTGCGGCGCCTGCACCAGCCCGGCGCCAGTATCGTACCGGTCATAGCCCTCGTCGAACACGGCGGTGCTGGCCGATCCGAACAGCTTGGCGCTCAGCAGCATGGAACTCAGCTGCCCTTCGCGCCGCAGCTTTTCCGCCCACAAGGCCGCCACCCCGGCCACATGGGGCGCCGCCATGCTGGTGCCGCTCATCGCCACCAGGTCGCCGCCCGGACGGGCCGAGACGATGTCGACGCCTGGCGCGCAGATGTTGGGGCCGGTGTTCGAGAAGCGCGCGACGCTCATCCTGGACAGGTTGCTGCCGTAGCCCACCGCACCGACCGACACGAAGCCTTCCGAATTGGCGGGCGGCGTGACCGACAGCTCGTAGTCCGGCCCTGCGTCGCGGTCGGTGTCGTTGCCCGCGGCCGCGACGAAGATCGATGGCGCGCCGAACATGCTCTTCGCCTTGATCGCCAGCGTCACGGTTTCGAACAGCTTGACGGTGGCGCGGTAGGCCTCGAGCGCGCGCGACATCGCCACGCGTTCGGGCAACTTCTCTTCCATTTTCTTGGCCAGCGCCGTGAAGTCGATACCGACCGACATCGAGATCACGTTCGCACCGTTTTCCGCCGCCCATTCCATTGCCTTGGCCAGCCTGGCGCTGGCGCCGCGGCTATCCGCGCCGATGATCTTGCCGATCAGCGCGCGCTGGACACCGGGCGCGACGCCGATGCGACCGAAGGGTCCGCCGCGGCCGAAGATGATGCCGGCGCAGTGGGTACCGTGGCCGAGGCTGTCGCCATTGCCCTCGCCGGTGAAATCCTTCTCGATCAATTCGACCCCGGCGAACGCTGGATGTGTGCTGTCGATGCCCGTGTCCAGTACCGCCACCACGATGCCGCGCCCGGTGTAGGGCGAGGTGTCGGCGCGCACCGCCTGCACGCCCCAGCACACCTGCTCCAGCCCGAGCGGCACGGCCGCGACGGCGCTCATGTCGTGGACTTCCTTGAGCAGGGTGATGGGAACCGATTCGGCCACCGCCAGCACATCGGCCGCATTCGACACATACGGCAAGGCATTGCGTTCCAGCATCGTCACCTCGACCTTCACGTCGCCCACCGCCTGCGGCAAGGATGACGCCAGGATGGGCGCGGGCAGCACCGCCGGCTGCGCCCCGATGACCGATCCCACGACCGAGCCGATCTGCCCGCCGGAAGCGAACACGCTGCTGGTCGACGCCTGCAGGTTGCCGATGTTCCTCATGAAATCCTGGGTCGAGCCAAGGGTGGGCGGGAGCGGGAACCCGCGCGCCATTTCGGTGGCGGCCCCAGTGAACACGTCCCGCGTGCTGCCCTGGTTGGTGCGCAAAACAATATATTCGGCTTCCATGATCGTCCTCGTGGTGGATGGACCTGCGACGCTTGTCCCGATAGGACAGCGCGCCGCGTCGGAACGGTCCAACACCAGGCTGGCAGCCGTTTGCGCTTGCGCAAACCAGGGCGAACTAAGCTCGCAAAGTGTTACGCGGCAAGGCGCGCCATGAACACGCCCAGTCGCCGCACCGCCTCGCGCAGCTGCTCGCTGCTGGCCGCGTACGACAGCCGCACGTAGCGGTCGGCGCCGCAGTGACCGAAGTCCTTGCCCGGCGTCAGCGCCACCTGCACTTCGTCCAGCACGCGCTCGCAGAATTCCCAAGCGCTCAAGCCGGTCCCGCTCACATCGAAGTAGACGTAGAACGCCCCGTCCGGCGGCACCGGCACCGGCAGCCCGATGCCCGCCAAGCCTTCCAGCACCAGGGCACGGCGGCGGGCGAATTCCTGGCGCCGTTCTTCGCACACCGCCAGCGAGGCCGGCGTGAAGCAGGCCAGCGCCGCCTGTTGCGACAGGCTTGATGCGCAGATGTAGTAGTTCTGGGCCAGGCGCTCCATGGTCGGCACCAGTGCTTCCGGCACCACGGCCCAGCCCAGGCGCCAGCCGGTCATGCCGAAGTATTTCGAGAAGCTGTTGATGACGATGGCGTCGTCGTCGACCGACAGCACGGTCTGCGGCGCGCGGCCTTCGGCGTCGCGGTCGCCCAGGTTCAGGTAGATCTCGTCGACGATGCGCCAGGCGCCGCGTTCACGCGCCCAGTCGCAGATGGCGCGCAACTCGTCGAGCGGGACCGAGGTGCCGGTCGGGTTCGAGGGCGTGGCGATCATCAGCCCTTGCGTCTTGTCGCTCCAGTTGGCGCGCACGCTGGCGGCGTCCAACTGGAAGCGCGAGGCGGCATCGGTGGCGACCAGTTTCACCCGGGCGCCGAAGCTGCTGAGGAACTGGCGGTTGCAGGGGTAGGATGGGTCGCCGACCAGCACTTCGTCGCCGCTGTCGACCAGGGCGGCGGTCACCAGCAGCAGCGCGGCCGAGGCGCCGGCGGTGACGATGATGCGGTTCGGGGATATCGTCACGCCGTGCTCGCGCAGGTAGAAGCCGGCGATCGCCGCGCGCAGGGCCGGGGTGCCGAGGGCACCGGTGTAGGGCAGCGGGCCGTCGACGGCGTTGCGCGCCGCTTCCAGCACGGCGGGCGGCGGGCCGAAGTCGGGCTCGCCCAGGCTGAGCTTGATGACGGGCTGGCCTCCCGCCTCCATGGCGGCGGCGCGTTTGCCGAATTCCATGGCGAAGAAGGGGTCGATGGCCTGGGCGCGTTGGGATATTTTCATGTCGGATTCTCGGTGTTTTGGTGCGGAATGGATTTTATCTGGCCGGCGCGCGGTTCACACGTTTCACGAAGCGCCGAAAACACCTAAAATAGATTGATCTACGGCACCACTGTTCGCATCACAGTCACTCACGGAAGCTAGCTCTTTGGAAACTCTCCTCTTCGCCGCCCCCGCCTCGCTCGGCCCCACCCTCGTCGCCGGCCTGTTCGGCCTGTTGATCGGCAGTTTCCTGAACGTGGTCATCCACCGCATCCCGAAGATGATGCAGCGCGAGTCCGACAACTACGTGGCAAACGAGCTCGGCAAGGAGTTGCCGCACACCGACCGCTACAACCTGATGGTGCCGCGCTCCTGCTGCCCGCATTGCGGCCACCAAATCACGGCGCTCGAGAACATCCCCGTGGTCAGCTGGCTGGCCCTCGGCGGCAAGTGCCGCAAGTGCAAGGCGCCGATCTCGCCGCGTTATCCGGTCGTCGAGCTGATCACCGGCTTGCTGTCGGCATTCCTGGTCTGGACCTTCGGTTCCGGTGTGGCCGGCCTCGGCACGCTGCTGTTCGTCTACCTGCTGATCGCGATGACGTATATCGACTACGACACCAAGCTGCTGCCCGACGACCTGACCCTGCCGCTGCTCTGGGCCGGCCTGCTCATCAACATCAACGGCACCTTCGTGCCGCTGCAGGACGCCGTGATCGGCGCCGCGGCCGGCTACCTGGTGCTGTGGAGCGTGTATTGGCTGTTCAAGCTGGTCACCGGCAAGGAAGGCATGGGCTACGGCGACTTCAAGCTGCTCGCCGCGCTCGGCGCCTGGATGGGCTGGACCATGCTGCCGACCATCATCCTGCTGTCTTCGGTGGTCGGCGCGGTGGTCGGCATCAGCCTGATCGTGTTCGCCAAGCGCGGGCGCGACAACCCGATTCCCTTCGGCCCCTATCTGGCCGCGGCCGGCCTGATCGCCCTTATCTGGGGCCCGCAGCTGGCGGCCGGCTTCCAGGGTTTCATTGCCGGATGAGCATGGACACCGCCCCTGCACCGGCCTTTTCGGTCGGCCTGACCGGCGGCATCGGCTGCGGCAAGACCACGGTGGCCGACATGTTCGGCGCCCTCGGCGCCTCGCTGGTCGACACCGACGCGATCGCCCACGCCCTCACCGCTCCGCACGGCGCGGCGATGCCGGCCATCCTCGACGCATTCGGCGCCGATTTCGCCACCGCGGATGGCGCCATGGACCGCGCGAAAATGCGCGCGCTGGTGTTTTCCGATCCCGGCGCCCGCGCGCGCCTCGAAGCGATCCTGCACCCGCGCATCCGCGACGCCACGGCGGCCGCGGCGGCGATCGCCACCGGCCCGTACACGATCTTCGTCGTGCCGCTGCTGATCGAGTCCGGCACCTGGGCCGGCCGCGTGACGCGCGTGCTGGCCATCGACTGCCCCGAGGAGATGCAGGTGGCGCGCGTCATGGCGCGTAACGCCATGACGGAGGAACAGGTACGCGCCATCATGGCGACCCAGGTCACGCGCGCGCAGCGCCTGGCGGCGGCCGACGACGTGGTCGTCAACGATGCCGGCCTGGACGCCTTGAGACCGCAAGTCGAGCGCCTGCACGCCCTGTATCTCGAACAATCGCACCGAATCCAGCCCTGAGCCAGTCTTGATATAAGGCTTCTACAATCGAAGGTTTGTAATTTTGCGTCGCATGGTTCAGAATCACGAAGTTGCTTGCCAGCCCACATTCAGAGGAATGTCACTTTGATCGTCTACGAATATCCTTTCAACGAGCGGATTCGCACGTTGTTGCGGCTGGAAGACCTGTACGAGAAGTTCAAGTTCTTTGTGCACCAGGAACACCCGATGCAGCACCACGTCGCCCTGGCGACGATCTTCGACATGCTGGAAGTGGCCGGCCGCGCCGATTTGAAGTCCGACCTGCTGCAGGAACTCGAGCGCCAGAAGCAAAGCCTGCTGGCCTACCGCAGCAACCCGAACGTGGTCCCGGAAGCGCTGGACGCCGTGCTCGCCGAACTCGACCAGGTAAGCAGCGCCCTCGGCGCCGCCCAGGGCAAGACCGGCCAGAACGTGCGCGACAACGAGTGGCTGATGAGCATCCGCGGCCGCACCATCATCCCCGGCGGCGCCTGCGAATTCGACCTGCCCTCCTACTATGCCTGGCAACAGCGTCCGGCCGAACAGCGCCACGCCGACATCATGGCCTGGTTCGGGCCGCTGGCGCCGCTGTTCGACGCCCTCGCCCTGGTGCTGCGCCTGCTGCGCGACTCGGGCGGCCCGAGCAAGATGATCGCCACCGGCGGCAGCTACCAGCAGATGTTGCAGGGGAAGGTGTACCATATGCTGCGCCTGGGGCTGGACGAATCGCTCGGTGCGATTCCCGAGATCTCGGCCAACAAGTACATGCTGTGGGTCCGCTTCACCACCCAGGACGGCGATCTGAAGCCGAAGTCGCTGGAAGAAGACGTGCCCTTCGAGCTGACCCTGTGTAATTTTTAAGTATTAACCTGCCATGACCGTTGTAGCCTGCCCTACCTGCGCCAAGAAAGTCGAGTGGACCGAGGCGAACAAATACCGTCCGTTCTGCTCGGAGCGCTGCAAACAGATCGACCTGGGTGCCTGGGCCGAAGAGAAGTACACCATCCCCGCCGCCGCGCCGAACGAGTCGCTGGACGACCCGCTGGCCGACGACAAGCATTGATCTTGAAGCGGCCATCCGGATTCCTCGTCCGTTTGGCCCTGGCCGCGATTCGCGGCTACCAGGCGTTACCTCTCCCCCCATAAAGGCTTTTCCTGCGCCTACCGCGTTGCGACCGGGCGCGCCAGCTGCTCGCACCATGGCTATCGCGTCATCGAACGTTGTGGCTTGTGGACCGGGCTGGCGCTGTTGCGGCGCCGCTTGCGGTTGTGCGGGGAGGTGCATCGCAGCCGCCTGGCCGCACGTACTGCGGCGCGCAATCCAGTACTGCATTACCAGCGTGGCGACTGCGTGCCTTGCGATTGCGATGCGAGTTGTCTGCCTGACCTGCCCTGCGACATGTCGGATGTTTCATGGCGCGATGCGGACTGCGTGTGCGATGCTTGCCAGTGCGTCGATTGCGGTAATTGTGCTAATCCGAAGCAGGCATGGCGCGACTGGAAGGCACGCCGCCGCCAGCGCAAGATAAGGCGCCTGTTCTCGTAAGGTGGGCCGGGCCGCGCTAGGCACTCCGTGCCCACGCGGTTACGTGCGTATCCTTGCACCTGCTACCGCGAGATGTCGCCCCTAAAATAAAATACGGACACGACAAGTGCGTGTCCGTTTTTGACGTTTGCGAGCGATGTTTCGCCGCAGCGGGTGCAAGGATACGTGCGTAACCGCGTGGGCACTTCGTCTTTGATGCCACTGGCATCAAAGACCCCACCCTACGGTCCCTGTCCCGGGTCAGGCCGTAACGACGATCCCACCCGGCATCTGCACCGGCTTGTTGCCGCTGCCATAGCGGTCCATGAACAGGCCTTCCAGGCCGATCTCCGGCTGGCGGCCCGAGACCATGTCGGCCAGCACGCGGCCCGAACCGCAGGCCATGGTCCAGCCCAGGGTGCCGTGGCCGGTGTTCAGGAACAGGTTGCGGTACGGGGTCGGGCCGACCACCGGGGTGCCGTCCGGCGTCATCGGACGCAAGCCGCACCAGAACTCGGCCCTGCTCACGTCGCCGCCCTGCGGGAACAGATCGGTCACCGAGTGTTCCAGCGTGTCGCGCCTGGCCTGGTGCAGGGTCAGGTCGAAGCCGGCCAGTTCGGCCGTGCCGCCGACGCGGATACGGTCGCCGAGACGCGTAATGGCGACCTTGAAGGTCTCGTCCATCACCGTCGACTCCGGCGCGCCCGACGCATCGGTGATCGGCACGGTGATCGAGTAACCCTTGACCGGGTACACGGGAATCTTGATACCGATCTGCTTCAGCACGAAGGGCGAATAGCTGCCCAGCGCCAGCACGAAGGAGTCGGCCTTCAGCTCGCCCTGCGAGGTGACCACGCCGGTGACCTTGTCGCCCTCCACGGACAGGCGCTTGATCTCGACGCCCTGGCGGAACTTCACGCCCAGGGCTTTTGCCATCTCGGCCAGCTTCTGGGTGAACTTGAAGCAGTC
>DAMABW010000137.1:0-10422 GCA_031999925.1 Massilia sp.
GCCGAACCTGACGATCGGCCCGCTGGTCTGCCAGGCGATCCGCCCGCACGTGCAGGTGCCGATCGACGTGCACCTGATGGTGAAGCCGGTCGACCGCATCATCCCCGACTTCGCGAAGGCCGGCGCCAACATCATCACCTTCCACCCGGAAGCGTCGGAGCACATCGACCGCACCCTGCAGCTGATCCGCGACCACGGCTGCAAGGCCGGCCTGGTGTTCAACCCGGCCACGCCGATGCACTACCTGGAACACGTGATGGACAAGATCGACATGATCCTGATCATGTCGGTGAATCCGGGCTTCGGCGGCCAGTCCTTCATTCCGGAAGCGCTGAAGAAGATCGCGATCGCGCGCCGCATGATCGACGAATCCGGCCGCGACATCATGCTGGAAGTCGATGGCGGCATCAAGGCCGAGAACATCGCCGCCGCCGCCGCCGCCGGCGCCGACACCTTTGTCGCCGGCTCGGCCATCTTCGGCAAGCCCGACTACAAGGTCGTGATCGACGCCATGCGCGCCGAACTGGCCACCGTAGGCAAGTAATGCGGGCCGGCGCCGCGGCCATCAGGGCCGCCATCATCGACCTGGACGGCACCATGCTCGACACGGTGCCGGATTTCGAACTGGCCCTGAACGCCATGCGCGCCGAGTTCCACCTGGCGCCGATCACGCAGGCCGTGATCAAGCCGATGGTCGGCAAGGGTTCGGAAAAGCTGATCCGCGACGTGCTGTCGCTCGACTTCGATCCCGACCGCGTCGAGTCCGTGTACGACGAGGCGATGGCCGCCTACCAGCGCCACTACCTGGCCATCAATGGCGAGCGCAGCGTGCTGTTCGACGGTGTGATCGAAGGCCTGCAAGCCCTGCGCGACATGGGCTTGCGCCTGGCCTGCGTGACCAACAAGCCGATCAGCTTTACCACGCCGCTGCTGGCGCAAAAGGGCCTGGCGCCCTACTTCGAGCTGGTCTACGGCGGCGATTCGCTGCCCAAGAAAAAGCCCGATCCGCTGCCGCTGCTGCAGGTCTGCAGCGACTTCGACCTGCCGCCGCCGCAGGTCGTGGCCATCGGCGACTCGTCGAACGATGCCGAAGCGGCGCGCGCCGCGCGTTGCTTCGTGCTCACAGTGCCATATGGTTATAACCACGGAAGGCCTGTTCAAGAGATCGATTCCGATGGTATAGTTAATTCGCTACTGGATGCGGCGAACCTCATTCGTGCGCACAACGGTACCTAAAACTCACTTATCTATACATGTTCTTCACCAAAAAACACACTGTCAACCAGACCGGCGCCCTTGAGGCCTGGCTGTGGCGACGCTGGCAATCCTGGGCTAACTAACCCGTATCGATTGCTGCCGGCTGCACGCGCATCCGGCAGGTTTTTTGAACACCCGCCGCCACACTCCACCTTTCGAATGGCGGCTTGGAGAAGAACATGACCGAACTCGAATTCCGCTCGCTGGCCAACCAGGGCTACAACCGCATTCCGCTCATCGCCGAAGCCTTTGCCGACCTGGAAACGCCGCTCTCGCTCTACCTGAAGCTGGCCCAGTCGCAGAACACCGGCAAGAACACCTTCCTGCTGGAGTCGGTGGTCGGCGGCGAGCGCTTCGGCCGCTATTCCTTCATCGGCCTGCCTGCCAAGACCCTGCTGCGCGCCAGCGGCGAACTGGTCGAGATCGTCACCAACGGCGTCGTGACCGAGACCCACGAAGGCAATCCGCTCGACTTCATCGAACAATTCCAGGCGCGCTTCAAGGTTGCGCTGCGTCCCGGCATGCCGCGCTTCTGCGGCGGCCTGGCCGGCTACTTCGGCTACGACACGGTGCGCCACATCGAGCGCAAGCTCGCCGGCAGCGCGCCGAAGGACGACCTCGGCCTCCCGGAAATCCAGCTGCTGGTGACGGAAGAACTGGCCGTCATCGACAACCTCTCGGGCAAGCTCTACCTGATCGTGTATGCCGACCCGTCGCAGCCGGAAGCATTCGCGAAAGCGCGCCAGCGCTTGAAGGAACTGCGCGTGATGCTGCGCCGGAGCGTCGACGTGCCCGTCACCACCGGCTCGGTGCGTACCGAAGCGATCCGTGACTTCAGCAAGGAAGACTACCTGGCCGCGGTGGCGAAAGCCCACGAATACGTGATGGCCGGCGACCTGATGCAGGTGCAGATCGGCCAGCGCATCCGCAAGCCGTATGTGGATTCGCCGCTGTCGCTGTACCGCTCGCTGCGTTCGCTGAATCCGTCGCCCTACATGTACTACTACAACTTCGGCGACATGCAGATCGTCGGCGCCTCGCCGGAAATCCTGGTGCGGAATGAAACGTCGCCAGCCGGCGAACGCAGGGTCACGCTGCGCCCGATCGCCGGCACCCGTCCGCGCGGATCGACGCCGGAACGCGACGCCGAACTGGCGGTCGAACTGCTGGCCGACCCGAAGGAAATCGCCGAACACGTGATGCTGATCGACCTGGCGCGCAACGACATCGGCCGCATCGCCGAGACCGGCAGCGTGAAGGTCACCGACCGCATGGTCATCGAAAAATACTCGCACGTGCAGCACATCGTCTCGAACGTCGAGGGGCGACTGAAGCAGAATCTGTCGAACCTGGACGTGCTGCGCGCGACCTTCCCGGCAGGCACCCTCACCGGTGCGCCGAAGGTGCGGGCGATGGAAGTCATCGACGAACTCGAGCCGGTGAAACGCGGCATCTACGGCGGCGCCTGCGGTTATCTCTCCTTTGGCGGCGAGATGGACGTGGCGATCGCGATCCGCACCGGCGTGATCAAGGACGGCAACCTGTATGTGCAGGCCGCGGCCGGCATCGTGGCCGATTCCATCGCCGAGATGGAATGGCAGGAAACCGAAAACAAGGCGCGCGCGGTATTGCGTGCGGCCGAGCAGGTGCAAGACGGACTGGATGGGGAGATCTGACATGCTACTCATGATCGACAACTACGATTCCTTCACCTACAACATCGTCCAGTACTTCGGCGAGTTGGGCGAGGAAGTGCGCACCGTGCGCAACGACGAAGTCACGATCGAAGAGATCGCGGACATGAAGATCGACCGCATCTGCATTTCGCCCGGCCCCAAGGCCCCGGTGGATGCCGGCGTCTCGGTCGAGGTGATCAAGCAGTTCCAGGGCAAGCTGCCGATCCTCGGCGTCTGCCTCGGGCACCAGGCCATCGGCGAAGCGTTCGGGGGCAAGATCGTGCGCGCCAAGCAGGTCATGCACGGCAAGACCTCGCTGATCGCGCATACCGGCGTGGGCGTGTTCAAGGACATCCCGAGCCCCTTCACCGTGATCCGCTACCACTCGCTGGCCATCGAGCGCGCCTCGCTGCCCGACTGCCTGGAAGTGACGGCGTGGACCGACGACGGCGAGATCATGGGCGTGCGCCACAAGGAGTTCGACATCCAGGGCGTGCAGTTCCATCCGGAGTCCATCCTGTCCGAGCACGGCCACAAGCTGCTCAAGAACTTCCTCGAAGGCTAAGCGCCTCGGCTGCGCTCCATGCGCGGCTTACATAACTCAAGAAGGAACGCTCATGCCGATCACACCACAAGAGGCGCTGCTGCGCTGTATCGAACACCGCGAGATCTTCCACGACGAGATGCTGCACCTGTTCCGCCAGATCATGGCGGGCGAGATGTCGCCGACCATGGTGGCGGCACTCACCATGGGCCTGCGCGTAAAAAAGGAAACCATCGGCGAGATCACCGCCGCCGCGCAAGTGATGCGCGAGTTCTCGACCAAGGTGCCGATGGCCGACACCACCCGCCTGCTCGACATCGTCGGCACCGGCGGCGACGGCGCCAACACTTTTAATATTTCCAGCGCCTCGATGTTCGTGGCCGCAGCAAGCGGTGCGCGCGTGGCCAAGCATGGCGGACGCAGCGTGTCCTCGTCCTCGGGCAGCGCCGACCTGATCGAATCGCTCGGCGCCCACATCGACCTGAAACCCGAGCAGATCGCGCAATCGATCGCCCAGACCGGCATCGGCTTCATGTTCGCGCCGAACCACCACGCGGCCATGAAGCACGTGGCGCCGGTGCGCCGCGAACTCGGCGTGCGCAGCATCTTCAACATCCTTGGCCCGCTGACCAACCCGGCAGGCGCACCGAACATCCTGATGGGCGTGTTCCACCCCGACCTGGTCGGCATCCAGGTACGCGTGCTGCAGCGCCTGGGCGCCCAGCATGCGCTGGTGGTCTGGGGCCGCGACAACATGGACGAGGTTTCGCTCGGCGCCGGCACGCTGGTCGGTGAACTGGTGAACGGCGAGATCCGCGAATACGAGATTCACCCTGAGGACTTCGGCCTGCAGATGGTCTCGAGCCGCAACCTGAAGGTGGCGAATACCGAGGAATCGAAGGTGCGCGTGCTGGAAGCGCTGCGCGGCGAACCAGGTCCGGCGTTCGACATCGTGGCGCTGAACGCGGGTACCGCGCTGTATGCGGCGGGCGTGTGCGCCTCGATCGAGGAAGGCCTGGCCAAGGCACGCGAGACCATCGCCTCCGGTGCGGCGCTGGCCAAGCTGGAGCAGTTCGTGAACGTGACGCGCCAGCTGGGAGCACGCTGAGCCATGTCCGACATCCTGAACAAGATCCTGGCCGTGAAGGCCGACGAAGTGGCGGCGGCGAAGAAGCACCGCGATTTATTGAGCCTGCGCCGTGAAGTCGAGTCCGACAGCGAACTGCGCGCCGGCATACGCGGCTTCGAGGCGAGCCTGCGCCGCAGCATCGCCGAGGGCCGTGCCGGCGTGATCGCCGAAGTGAAAAAGGCCTCGCCTTCGAAGGGCATCTTGCGCCCGGATTTCCGCCCTGCCGACATCGCCCGGAGCTATGCCGAAGGTGGCGCGTCCTGCCTGTCGGTGCTGACCGACGTGCAGTTCTTCCAGGGCTCCGTGGACTACCTGCGCCAGGCGCGCGCCGCCGTCGAGCTGCCGGTGATCCGCAAGGACTTCATCGTCGACATGTACCAGGTGTACGAAGCGCGCGCGATGGGCGCCGATGCGATTCTTCTCATCGTCTCTGCGCTGGATCATGGCTTGATGGCGGAGCTTGAGGCATGTGCGCAGGAACTCGGCATGGACGTGCTGGTCGAAGTACATGACGGTGATGAGTTGACCGCGGCGCTGCGTTTGAAGACGCGGCTCGTGGGCATCAACAACCGCAACCTGCGCACGTTTGCCGTGTCCCTCGATACGACCATCGATCTGCTGCCGCGTATTCCTGCCGAGCGGCTGGTGGTCACCGAGTCCGGCATTGCGGTGCGCGGCGATGTCGAGCGCATGCGCGCGGCGAACGTGCATGCCTTTCTGGTGGGCGAAGCCTTCATGCGTGCGCCCGATCCCGGCAACGAATTGCGACGATTATTCGACTGACATGAACACTACCATCCGCATCAGGGCTGCTCTCCTTCTTCTACTGGCAGCCCTGGGCGGATGCAGCACGGTCCAGCCCGTCGCTTCCACGGCCAAACGCATCGTCGAGGCCATTCTTCCCGGCTCTCCTTCCACGCCCAGTCCTGTCGGCCCACTCGCTGCGCCGGTGCCGCCGCCGTCACGCACGCTCGATGCGTACAAGGCCGAAGTGGCGCAGCATGTGATGCGCCATAACAGCGGGCAAACCTTCAGCGGGCGCTTGCCGCCGATGCTGCCGGCCATCGTGGTGCTGAACATCACGGTGCGCGACGATGGGGAACTGGAGGATGTGAAGGTGCAGAGGTCGCGCGACGAGGATGCGTCGCAGGTGGCGCTGGCGTCAATGCGGCGTAGCGGGCCCTTGCCCAGGCCCGTGCATCTGCTGGCGGGGAGTTCGCGCAAGCTGACGTTCTCCGAGACTTTCCTGTTCAACGACCAGTATCGGTTTCAGTTACGCAGTCTGGCGGGGCCGCAGTGATGGTTTGTGTGAAAACCCGAAACATCCTTTGTACCTGCGGCTGAAACCGTACGGTGGGCACTCCGTGCCCACGCGGAACGTCGCGCTATGTCGGCTTCGTTTGAATGGTGCGGCCTGCTCATGGATGCGGCGTCACAATGCGGGCCACGCGGCTTTAACAATGCCAACGTGATGCACACGTTCGCGTGGGCACGGAGTGCCTAGCGCGGCGCGGCCCACCCTACGGTTAGCGCATCAACTTGTGCGCGCGCCGCGTGTGTATCGACACCGCGGCGCCGGTGATTTACACCGCGCTCGGGCGCGCAATCGTCCCCGCCTTGCGCACCCCAGCCACCGTCGACAATGTAATGCCCGGCACCCGGTCGCCCTGCAACGTGACCTCGAACGTCATCAACTCGTCACGCCGGAACGCATGCACCGTCACCTTGTCGCCCACGCGGTAGCGCGACAGCAGCGCATCGACATTCGACGGATTGCCATTCACGCGCAGCCCGTCGATCGCAATCACGATGTCCAGCGCCGACAAGCCCGCCCCGTGCGCCGCGCCGCCTTCGTGCACCTGGGTCAGCTTGGCGCCGAGCGGGTCGCGGCCGATGCCGGCATCCAGCGACGGCTTGCCGCTGTTGCGCTCATCGACCAGCTTGACGCCCAGCGGCGCATACAGCTTGGCCAGCGGCAGGTCTTCGGTCCCGCGGATGTACTTGTCGAACAGCCCGCGCAGCTTGACGCCGCTGACTTCGTCGAACAGCGCCTCGACTTCGCGCTCGGTCACGCCACGGCCCACGCCGGCGTAGAAATCGCGGCCGTAACGCTGCCACAACGCCAGCATGATGTCGTCCAGCGAACGCTGCCCGTTCGTCTTGGCGCGGATCGTCAGGTCAAAGGCCAGCGCGATCAGCGAGCCCTTGGTGTAGTAGCTGATGATGGCGTTCGGCGAATTCTCGTCCTGGCGGTAGTACTTGCTCCAGGCATCGAAGCTGGAATCGGCCACGCTCTGCTTCGTGCGGCCGCTGCCGCGCAGCACGCTGCCGACCGTCTTGCCCAGCAATTTGAAGTAGGTCGGCTCGCCGATGATCCCGGCGCGCACCAGCATCAAGTCGTCGTAGTAGCTGGTAAAGCCTTCGAACAGCCATAGCAGCGGCGTGTAGTTCTCGACCTGCAGGTCGTAGGGTGCAAACACCGCCGGCTTGATGCGCTTGACGTTCCAGGTATGGAAGTACTCGTGGCTGCACAGGCCCAGGAATTTCAGGTATCCCTCGCCCGGCTCGCCCGACTTCGGCCCGCCAACGCAGGGAAGATCAGCGCGCGCGCAGATCAGCGCGGTCGAAGCACGGTGCTCGAGGCCACCGTAGCCGTCGCCCACGGCCATGGTCATGAACACATAACGGTCGAGCGGCGCTTTTTTCGTGACTGGCTCGAAGAAGGCGATCTGGGTTTCGCAGATGGCTTTCAGGTCGGCCTGCAGGCGCGCCATGTCCAGGTTCGGCACGCGGCCGGTGATCACGATGTCGTGCGGCACGCCATGCGCCTTGAAGCTGGCCAGGGCAAAGTCGCCCATCTCGACCGGGTGGTCGATCAGTTCGTCGTAGTCGCCCGCCACATAGGTGCCGAAGCCGTAGCGCTTGGCGCCGAGTTCCTTCATCGCGGTGGCCACGCGCCAGGTTTTCGCGGCCGGATCGGCCGGGCGCTGGATGTCGACCTGGTGCGCTTGTGCTTCCTGGCCGACCACGCGCAGGAAGACGCTGGTGCCGTTGAAGAAGCCGTGGGTCTGGTCGAGGTGGGCGGCGCGCACCGACAGGTCCCAGGCATAGACTTCGTAGTGCAGGGTCAGCGGACCGTCGACCGGCGCGGCTTGCCAGGAATGCTTGTCGAGCTTGGCCAGCGCGACGGCGGCGCCGTTCGCTTCGGCGCGGATGCGCACGATGTTGCGCGCGAATTCGCGGATCATGTAGCTGCCCGGGATCCAGGCCGGCAGCGCGAACACCTGGCCTTCGGGCGCGGGCGCGGCAACTGTCACGGTCACATTGAAGAGGTGGGCAGCCAGGTCCTTGGGGACGATGCTGTACTGGATGGCGATCTGCTTGGCGGTCTGCGAAGGTTTTTTCATGGGGTCGAAGGTAGGCTGCCGATATGTATAGTGTAAACGATTCGGCAGCGCCCGGACCCTAGAGGTCGGCCGGGGTATCGATGTCGCGGAAGATGCCGGGGTCGTCGACCGCGACTTCGCGCACCGGCATCGCCTTGAGCAGCGGCCGCGCGCCGACCTCGCCTGCCAGCGCCAGCAAGGCCGGCAAACGCACGGCACCGAAGGCCACCGGATTGCCGCGCCGCCCCTCATGCAGCGGCGCCGCGATGTCCGCGCCGTCGGCCAGGGCGGCGAGCAGCGCCTGCAGCGTCAGGGGCGAAACAAAGGGCATGTCGCCCAGCGCCACCAGCCAGGCATCGGCCTCGGGCAGCGAATGCCGGATCGCGTGCACCAGCGAGGCCGCCATGCCGCTGTCGGCATCCGCACACACCGTCACTTCGACACCGAGCGCACGCAAGCGCTCGCCCACACCGCCATCCGCGGGCGGCACCACCGCGATCACGCGCGGCAGCACCGACAGCAATGTCCGGGCGCTGGCCACCACCACCGGCTCGCCATCGGGCAGCAATTGCAGCAGCTTGTTGCGTTCTCCCAGCGGATCGAAACGCCTGCCCCGGCCCGCGGCAAGCAAGATACCGACCGCATTCACGGCGGAGCTCATGCCAGCGTCTTCGCCGCGTCCTTGATTGCCGCGCGGATCCGCTGGTAGGTGCCGCAGCGGCAGATGTTGCCGCTCATGGCGTTGTCGATGTCGGCGTCGCTCGGCGCGGTGTTGGTGCGCAGCAGCGCGGTGGCGCTCATCACCTGGCCGCTCTGGCAGTAGCCGCATTGCGGCACGTCGTGCCGTATCCAGGCGTCCTGCACGGCCTTGCCGACCGGGTCGCCGGACATCGCCTCGATGGTGGTGATTTTCTGGCCGACGGCAACCGAGATCGGCGTGATGCACGAGCGGATCGGCGCCCCTTCCAGGTGCACGGTGCAGGCGCCGCACAGGGCGACGCCGCAGCCGAACTTGGTGCCGGTCAGGTCCAGGTTGTCGCGCAGGGCCCAGAGAATGGGCGTGGACGGATCGGCGTCAACCTGCAGGTCGCGCCCGTTGATGTTGAGTTGGACCATGCCGCCCTGCCCCAGACTTTTGTTTCAAAAATACAACTTTTGTTTAGCTTAATTCAGCGATTGCAGCTTCGCTTCCAGCGTCTTCAGGTCGACCGCGCCCGGAATGCGGCTACCGTCGGTGAAGAAGATGGCCGGCGTGCCCTGGATGTTCAGCTTGTGGCCCAGTTCCACGACCTTGTCGTTCGGCGTTTCGCAGCTGCTTGGCGCGGCGGTCGGCACTTTGCCGTTGATCATCCAGTCGTCCCAGGCCTTTACGCGGTTCGGCGCGCACCAGATGTTCTTCGACTTCTCGAAGGAATCCGGCGACAGGATGTTGTACATGAAGGTGTAGATCGTGACGTTGTCCAGGTCTTTCAGCGTGGTCGCGCGCAGGCGCTTGCAGTAGCCGCAGTTCGGGTCTTCGAACACCGCGATCACGCGCTTGCCGTCGCCCTTCACCTGCTTCAGCGCCAGGTTCAGCGGCAGGTCCGAGAACTTGATCTTGTTCAGCTCATCGATGCGCTCGCGGGTCAGGTTCTTCGAGCTCTTGGCGTCGTACACCTGGCCGATGAACAGGTACTCGGCTTTCTTGTCGGTGTACAGGATGTCGCCGCCGACGCGCAGTTCGTACAGCCCGCCGTACGGGGTTTCCTTGATCGTATCGATCTTGGCGCCACCCAGGCGCGGCTCGATGTTCTTGCGGATGGTCGTCTCGACCGTGTTCTGGGCATCGACGCAGCCCGCGATCAGGCCCATCGCCAGCAGGGCGGCGATCTTGGTTTTAAACATCACTTTAGAATCCTTGAAGGTTTACTTGCCGATGGCATGCGCCATCAACTGCCGTTTTACGAAGGGCAACTTGTCGAGCAAGTTCATGCCCAGGTTGCGCACCACGCGCACCGGTTCGAGGTTCGCACCGAACAGGCGTTCGAGGCCGTCGGTGGCCAATTGCATGAGCAGCACGTCTTCCTTGCGCGCGCGGGCATAGCGCGCCAGCACGCGCTCGTCGCCGATGGCGCGGTGTTCCTCGCGTTCGCCGACGATGCGCAGCAAGTCGACCACATCGCCGAAGCCCAGGTTCATGCCGTGGCCGGCCAGCGGATGCACGGCGTGGGCGGCGTCGCCGATCAGGGCGACATGCGGCGCCACCAGCGCATGCGGGCGCACCAGCGCCAGCGGGACGGCCTTCACGGCTTCCGGCTGCAGCGGCTTCAACACGCCGAGCGGCTCGTCGGCGTACTCGCACAAGCGGATCGCCAGCTCGCCGAGCGACTCCTCCATCAGGGTCGCGGCCAGGGTTTCCGGCGCCGACCACACCAGCGACACCCTGTTGCC
>DAMABW010000138.1:0-10402 GCA_031999925.1 Massilia sp.
TGCCATCGGTTGCGTGTCCGTATCAACCGCATTCTCGGTGCTTTGCGCCCCGGCGCTGGCGGAGGTCATCAGGAGGGCGGCGAGAGCGAGGGGAGTCAGCGAAGAGCGGGCAGCAGTCATCGGATAGGAGGAGCGTTCTAAATGAGAATGGTTCGCATTATATGCGTAATGGGTTGCTGAGGTAAATGAGAACTATTATTATCCTGGGCTTTCCTACGAATAAAATTCCCATGACACCGAAGAACCTGCGCCGCTGGTCCTGGATTCACAAATGGAGCAGCCTGGTCTGCACGGTGTTCATGCTGCTGCTCTGCATTACCGGCCTGCCGCTGATCTACCACCACGAAATCGTCCACGCCCTGGGCAACGAGGTCGATGCGCCCGAGATGCCGGCGGACACGCCCCGTGCCGACATCGACCGGGTGGTCGCCGCCGGCATGGCCGCTTATCCCGGCAAGGTCATGATGTACCTGTCCCAGGACAGGGACGAGCCGGGCATGTGGGCCATGACCCTGGGCGACACGCCGCGCGACAAGAACTACAAGCCCCTGCTGGTGGATTCCCGTACCGCCCAATTGCTGCCCGAACCACCGGTGGAGGGCGGACCCTTCATGTCGATGATGTTCCACCTGCATGTGGACCTGTATGCAGGCCTGTGGGGCAAGCTCTTCCTCGGCTTCATGGGCTTGCTGCTGATCGTCGCGGTGGTGTCCGGCGTGGTGCTGTACGCGCCGTTCACGCGCAAACTGGCCTTTGGGACCGTGCGGCACGAGCGCAGCCGCCGCGTGCGCTGGCTCGACCTGCACAACGTGCTCGGCATCGTCACGCTGGTGTGGCTGCTGGTGGTGGGCGCGACCGGCGTGATCAACACCTGGGCCGACTTGCTGCTCAAGGTCTTTCAAAAGACCGAACTGGCCGAGATGACCAAGCCCTACGAGGGCTTGCCGCCAGTGACCAAGCTGGGTTCGATGACGCGGGTGATCGCCGCGGCCGAGAAAACCGAACCCGGCATGCACGTGCGCCTGGTGGCCTTCCCCGGCACCAAGTTCGCGACGCCGCATCACTACATCGTCTTCATGCAAGGCACCTCGCCCCTGACCTCGCGCCTGCAGAAGCCCGTGCTGGTCGATGCCCAGACCGAGCAGGTGATCGCCAGCGTCGATTTGCCGTGGTACATGGTCGCGCTGCGCGTCTCGCAGCCGCTGCACTTCGGCGACTACGGCGGCCAGGCCCTGAAACTGCTGTGGGCCTTGCTGGATATCGCGACCATCGTCGTGCTGATCACGGGTCTGTATTTGTGGCTCAAGCGCGGCAAGACGACGGCTGCCAAGCCGGCGGAAGTGCGTGCCGAGGAGGCGGCGGTATGACGCGCATCTTCGGCCCGATCTGGACCGCGCCGATCGTGCTCGGCGTGTTGACCGTCATCGGCCTGGTCAGCGCATTGCTGGGCGACGGCATCTGGGATGCGGTGTCAGCCGTGTCGCTGGGCGTGGTGGTGGCGGTGGGCGGCTGGTATGGCCTGCGCCGCCCGGCAGCGCGGTAAGGTGTTTGTGCTGAAGGCAAAATGAAGCCCTGCTCGGCAAGAAATTGCCGAGTCGGGCATCATGACGCGTTCTTCACTTCACATCGAAAGAAATCCGCATGTCTGATCTCCTGCAAACCTTGCAGTGGCGTTATGCCACCAAAAAAATGGACCCGGCCAAGAAGGTCGCCAAAGAGAAGATCGACCGCATTCTCGAGGCGGTGCGCCTGACGGCCAGCTCCAGTGGCTTGCAACAGTACGAGATGTTCGTGGTAAGCAACGCTGCCCTGCGCGAACAGATCAAGGCGCATGCCTGGAACCAGTCCCAGGTGACGGACGCTTCGCACCTGCTGGTGTTCGCTGCATGGGATAACTACACGCCCGAGCGCATCAATGCGATGTTCGACCTGGTGAACGACGAGCGTGGCTTCAAGAACGAAGGCTGGGAAGCCTACCGCCAGCAACTGCTGTCGACCTACCCGCAGCGCGACGCCCAGACCAATTTCGAGCACGCCGCACGCCAGGCCTACATCGGCCTCGGCAGTGCACTGATCGCCGCCGCCGAAGAGAAGGTGGATGCAACGCCAATGGAAGGCTTCGATCCGGCCAAGGTCGACGAGATCCTGAAGCTGCGAGAACGTGGTTTGCGTTCGGTGATCCTGCTGCCTGTTGGCTATCGTGCAGAGGAAGGCGACTGGCTCGTCAACCTGAAAAAAGTGCGCCGCCCGTTGTCGCAGTTCGTTACCGAGTTGGCGTAAGCGACAAGACATCCTGGCGACGCAGGTTCCATCGCCGACCCAGGCATGTAAAAACGAAAAAGGCAGATCGAGTCGATCTGCCTTTTTTGCATTCCGCGGGGCCTGTTCAGCGAACCTCGAACCGGTAGACAGGCAGCGCGGCAAGCTCCCTCGCCAGCGAATACGCATCGCGCGCCTCGAAGTAATTGGCATGCGCCGTATAAACCGTGTCGACGCCGGCGCGCTGCAGCGCATACCGGCTGCGGGTCAGGTGGAAGAACTGCGTGACGACCACGGCGCTCCTGAAACGCTGTGCCCGCATGATGGCGGCGCTGTTGCGTGCCGTCGCCTCGGTCGTATTGCCTTGCTCGTCGAGGAGGAGGGTGGTGCGTGGAATCGCCTGCCGCTCGGCCAGGTAATCCGCCATGACCCGGGCCTCGCTGAATCCCTCGACCCCGATTCCGCCGCTGACGATGATGTGTTTGAACATGCCTTGCCGGTAGAGGTCGGCCGCCTTGTCGAGCCGTGCACGCAAGCGGTCGGAGGGCGTACCGTCGGGCATGACCTTCGAGCCGAGGACCACGCCGACATCGCTGGCCCGGGCATTGTCGCGCAGGCCGTCGGCGGTGATGGCGATGGCGCCGGCCAGCACCAGTGCGACGATCAACAGGAAGAGGGGTGCCGTACGCCTGGCAATGTCACGCATTCATGGCCGATATGAAAAAAGCCAAACCGGCATGTGCCTGGTCTGGCTTTCAAATTCTGTGGTCGGGGTGAGAGGATTCGAACCTCCGGCCTCTACGTCCCGAACGTAGCGCTCTACCGGGCTAAGCTACACCCCGACTGGTTCGAGACGCCGGAAACGACGTCTCTGGGATGGCATAACTATAAATATTCTTAGTGGTTCCTGTCAACTGCGAAGCTGCAGAGCTGGAGCAGGCTGTCCTTGTACACGCTGTCCGGCAAGCCGGCGATCGACTCGGCCGCACGGCGGGCCGCGGCTTCCGCTTCGCGGCGCGTGTAATCCAGCGCGCCGCTCGAGGTGACGGCGGCCAGCACCGCATCGAAATGCTGTTCGTCGCCCTGCTCGATGCAGGTGCGTACCAGTTCGCGCTGTTGCGGGGTGCCGTGTTCCATCAGGTAGATCAGCGGCAAGGTGGGCTTGCCTTCGCGCAGGTCGTCGCCGACGTTCTTGCCGATCTCGGCGGCGTCGCCGGCGTAGTCCAGCACGTCGTCGATCAGCTGGAAGGCGGTGCCCAGCGAGCGGCCGTATTCGCCGGCCGCGGCGATCTGTTCGTTGTTCGCGCCGGCCACCAGGGCGCCCAGCTCGGCGGCGGCCTCGAACAGCTTGGCGGTCTTGGAGCGGATCACGGTGAGGTAGCTCTCGTGGGTCACGTCCGGGTTGTGCATGTTCAGCAGCTGCAGCACTTCGCCTTCGGCGATGACGTTGGTGGCGTCCGACAGGATCTGCATCACGCGCATGCTTTCCAGGCTGACCATCATCTGGAACGAGCGCGAGTACAGGAAGTCGCCGACCAGCACCGATGCCGCATTGCCGAACAGGGCGTTAGCCGTTTCGCGGCCGCGGCGCATCGAGGATTCGTCGACCACGTCGTCGTGCAACAGGGTGGCGGTGTGGATGAACTCGACCACCGCCGCCAGTTCGTGGTGCGCCGTGCCCCGGTAACCGTGCGCGTTCGCCAGCAGCAGCACCAGCACGGGGCGGATACGCTTGCCACCGGCGCTGATGATGTACTCGGAAATCTGGTTCACCAGGGGAACGTCCGAATGGAGGCGCTGGCGGATTACCGTGTTCACCGCCGCCATGTCGTCGGCGATCGTCTGGGTAATGTTGTTCTGTTGAGCGTGTTGGGTAGCGGCGGACAAGGCGAACCTGCGTAGTCGTTGAAGGCGTTTAAGTGCGGCGATTATACGACAAGCATGCATGAGTCGTGCCATTTGCCCAACTGTAAGGAAATGAGCGCTGTTTTCCGCTGCCGAAGTGCTGCGTTGCTGAGATGCCACGCTGTTGACGGCAGATGCCGCCTTTTGACGCAATGCGGCGAACTATGTATAATCCTCTGTTCCCCGGCTTCAGACCAGCTCAGCGCGATGGCGCCGGCGGGAATTCTTTAAACATTTGATGAGGTTTCAATCATGTACGCGGTCATAAAAACCGGTGGCAAGCAATACAAAGTTGTCGCTGGCGAAAAACTCAAAGTAGAACAGATACCGGCAGACATTGGTTCCGAACTCTCCATCGATCAGGTCCTCGCCGTTGGCGCGGGCGAAAGCATCAAGTTTGGTGCTCCTCTGGTCGAAGGCGCGACGGTTCTGGTGAAGGTCGTTTCCCATGGTCGCCACGACAAGGTCCGCATTTTCAAGATGCGCCGTCGTAAGCACTACCAGAAGCGTCAAGGCCACCGCCAGAACTTCACCGAGATCGAAGTCGTTTCGATCAACGGCTAATTGCCCCGGTCTATTTTTAAACAGTCATCCAGGAGTACTTAAATGGCACACAAAAAAGGCGGCGGCACTACCCGTAACGGCCGCGACTCAGAAAGCAAACGCCTCGGCGTGAAAGTGTACGGCGGCCAGGCGATCAACGCCGGCGGCATCATCGTGCGTCAGCGTGGCACCCAGGTTCGTCCAGGCGTCAACGTCGGCCTCGGCAAAGACCACACCCTGTTCGCTCTGGTGAACGGCACGGTCAAGTTCGTCAAGCAAGGCGTCGGTTCGAAGCAGTACGTGACCGTCGTTGCAGCAGCTGCTGAAGCAGTCGCAGCTTAATTGACGCAAAGCGCCGCACACAGCGGCGCATCCTTGTAAGGCGCAAGCCTTCCATCGAAAGGCTCTGCCCACGGTAGAGCCTTTTTAGTTTTTTGGCGGTCATCATGAAGTTTATCGACGAAGCAAGAATTGAAGTCATCGCGGGCGACGGCGGCAACGGCTGCGCATCGTTCCTGCGCGAGAAGTTCCGTCCCTTTGGCGGGCCGGACGGCGGCGACGGCGGCAAGGGCGGCTCGATCTGGGCGGTTGCTGACCGCAACATCAATACCCTGGTGGATTTCCGCTATTCGAAAGTCCATACCGCGCGCAACGGCGAACCCGGCCGCGGCTCGGACTGCTACGGCAAGGGCGCAGACGACGTGGTCCTGCGCATGCCGGTCGGTACCCTGATCATCGATAACGTCAACGGCGAAATCATCGCCGACCTGACCGAGCACGGCCAGACCGAAATGCTGGCCAAGGGCGGCGAGGGCGGCTGGGGCAACATCCACTTCAAGACCTCGACGAATCGCGCGCCGCGCCAGAAGACCGACGGTAAACCTGGCGAACGCCGCCAGCTGCGTCTCGAGCTGAAGGTGCTGGCCGACGTGGGCCTGCTGGGCATGCCGAACGCCGGCAAGTCGACCTTTATTACCGCTGTCTCGAACGCCAAGCCGAAGATCGCCGACTACCCGTTCACGACCCTGCATCCGAACCTCGGCGTGGTGCGCGTCTCGCACGCGAAGAGCTTCGTGATCGCCGACATCCCGGGCCTGATCGAAGGCGCGGCCGAAGGCGCGGGCCTCGGCCACCAGTTCCTGCGCCACCTGGCGCGTACCGGCCTGCTGCTGCACATCGTCGACCTGGCGCCGTTCGAGGCGACCGTCGATCCGGTGAAAGAAGCCAAGGCGCTGATCAAGGAGCTGGAAAAGTACGACGAAGACCTGCTGAACAAGCCGCGCTGGCTCGTGCTGAACAAGCTCGACATGGTGCCGGAAGAAGAGCGCAAGAAGAAGGTCAAGGACTTCCTCAAGAAGATGGCCTGGAAGGGCCCGGTCTTCGAAATCTCGGCCCTGAGCCGCGAAGGCTGCCAGGACCTGATCAACGCGATTTACCTGCACCTGGAAGAAAAGCGCGCGCTCGACGTGCGCGTCGACGAAACGACGCAGATGACCGAGGAAGCGCGCGGCATCAACTCGATCGATCCGGACGATCCGCGCTTCAAGATCCTTGAAGACTGAGGACCGCGTCACCCCCAAGCGCCCCGCATTCACGTTCACGCGTGACTGGGCGCGCGGGCAGTTGCTGCAACTGGTGGCCACCGCCAGTTCGCTGGCAGCGCTCGTGGCCGTGCTCGACCCCGACCGGGTCGCGACAGTCATGGGCCTGTTTCTCGTTGGCGTGAACGGCTACAGCCAGTTCTACGCCATCTATGTCGGAGTCCGTCTCGCGATCGCGGGGCTGGCTATGCTGGCGGCAAGGCGGGGCGACCAGCCCGTCCTCGGCGATCTCGTTGCATTGTTTCTGCTGGCCCAGCCGGCCGGGCGCCTGGTCGCGGCATTCGCGATCGGCCTGCCGCATGGGTCCCTGTTGATCGTAAGCGGGATCGAGTTGCTGGCGGGCCTGGCCCTGCTGGCCTTGCGCCCGCGAGAGAAGAAGCACTCGCCATGAATTCCACGCATTCCTCCTGTCTCCACCAAGCCGGCCGCATCATCGTCAAGGTCGGCTCCTCGCTCGTCACCGACGAAGGCCGCGGCCTCGACCACGGCGCCATCGCGCGCTGGGCCACCCAGATCGCCGCCTTGCGCGGCCTCGGTAAAGAGGTCGTGCTGGTCAGTTCGGGCGCCATCGCCGAAGGCATGCTGCGCCTCGGCTTCACGGCCCGTCCGCACGACATCCACGAACTGCAGGCCTGCGCCGCCGTCGGCCAGATGGGCCTGGCGCAGATCTACGAATCGAGCTTCGCCACCCATGGCGTGAAAACGGCGCAGGTGCTGCTGACCCACGCCGACCTGGCCGACCGCGAACGCTACCTGAACGCCCGCGCCACGCTCACGACCCTGCTGCGCCTGGGAGTGGTCCCGATCATCAACGAGAACGACACGGTGGTCACCGACGAGATCAAGTTCGGCGACAACGACACCCTGGGCGCCCTGGTGGCCAATTTAATTGAAGCCGACGCGCTGGTGATCCTGACCGACCAGCGCGGCCTGTTCTCCGCCGACCCGCGCAAGGACCCGAGCGCACGCCTGATCGACCAGGCCGAAGCCGGCGATCCGGCGCTGGAAGCGATGGCCGGCGGCGCCGGCAGCAGCATCGGCCGTGGCGGCATGCTGACCAAGGTGCTGGCCGCACGTCGCGCCGCCCGTTCCGGCGCGCACACGGTGATCGCCTGGGGCCGCGAACCGGACGTGCTCGCGCGCCTGGCCGGTGGCGAAGCGATCGGCTCGCAGCTGAACGCACCCACCACGCGCCTGAACGCGCGCCGCCAGTGGATGGTCGACCATCTGCACACGGCCGGAGAAGTCGTGCTCGACGCTGGTGCCGTGCAGAAGCTGACGCAAGAGGGCAAGTCGCTGCTGCCGATCGGCGTGATCGCGGTACGCGGCGAGTTCGGACGCGGCCAGGTGATCACCTGCGTGCGCGAAGACGGCACGCCAATCGCGCGCGGACTTACCAGCTACACCAGCAGCGAAGTGCGCCGCATCATGCGCCACTCGTCAAACGAGATCGAAGCCATCCTCGGCTACATCGAGGGGCCGGAACTGGTGCACCGCGATAATCTGGTTTTATTGTGATGGAGTCCCGCATGTCCGTTTCTCCCGCTGCCGTCGTGCAGGCCCAACTCGATGCCTACAACGCCAAGGATCTCGACGCCCTGATGGCGACCTATGCGCCGAATGCCCGGCAGTTCGCCTTGCACGGCGCGCTGCTGGCCGAAGGCCACGACCAGATCCGCCCGCGTTACGAGACGCGTTTCCTTGAACCCGACCTGCGTGCCCAACTCTTGAGCCGCAGCGTGGCCGGCAACTTCGTCACCGACCTGGAACTGGTGTACCGTAACTTCCCGGAAGGGCGGGGAGCGGTCGAGATGCTGTGCGTGTACGAGGTGGTCGACGGGCGCATTGCGCGGGCGTCGTTCGCCACCGGCGCGACCACCATGCTGGCCTGCGCCTAGCCACGCTTCCAGCCTCGGCGTAGGTGGGGCTGTTGCCTGTCGCGTTATTGGTATGTTGAATCCGCGTGGGCTCTCGAGCCCACGCGGATCAAATAGACCACTAGCGCCACAGGCAACAGCCCCATCTCTCTCCGCAAACCCACACCCGAACGCTCCACGGCGCATCTTCACCGCCTTCGTTGGCCGGTCCCGCCCCTTCATGGCACCCTCGATAACTTTCCTCGTATCGTTCAAATAACTGTGTTGTGGCGAGCGGACATTCCGCACGCATAAGCCTTCCAGCGCCCGCTTTCTAGTTGCCGCACGGATATAACCTCCCGTAGACTCGCCTGGATATTCTCGTATTGACGATAACCAGGACCACCATGAAACTGAGTCGCAAACTTCCTCTCTGCTTTGCCGCCGTCGCGCTGGTCGTGGCCTGCGCCGGCCTGTTCGGCTTGTCGGCGCTGAACCGCTCGATCGACACTTACGGCCACGCCATCACCACCTACGGCCAGGCCGACGCGGTGCAGACCCTGCTGTCTGCCTTCAAGACCCAGATCCAGGAATGGAAGAACACGCTCCTGCGCGGCAAGGACGAGGCCGAGCGCGCCAAGTACTGGCAGGCGTTCCAGGACAGCGAGCGCCAAGTGGCGCAGCAGGTGGCCAAGCTGGGCGCCGAGCTGCCCTCCGGCAAACAGCGCGACCTGATCGCGCAATTCGGCCGCGCCCACGAGCAGATGGGCCAGGACTTCCGCAAGGGCTACGAGCAGTTCGTCGCCGCCGGCTTCGATGCGAGCGTGGGCGACCATGCCGTCAAGGGCAAGGACCGCGCGCCTTCCGAATTGCTGGCAGAACTCAATGAACAGATCGTTGCCGCCACGCATGACAGCGTAGCCTCCGCCGAAGCATCGAGCGAGCGCGCTACGCTGCTGAGCCTGATCGCCATGGTGCTGGGCTCCGGCGCCGCCATCGTGGCGGGTGTCCTGGTCTCGCGTTCGATCGTGCGTCCGCTCGGCCGCGCCGTGGAAGTCGCGCAGACCGTGGCCGCCGGCGACCTGCGTACCCATATCGAGGTGACGTCGAAGGACGAAACCGGCCAGTTGCTGCAGGCGTTGAAGGACATGAACACCAGCCTGAAGCAGATCGTCAGCAAGGTGCGCAGTGGCGCCGAAACGATCACGGTTGCGTCGGACGAGATCGCCACCGGCAACATGGACTTGTCTTCGCGCACCGAGCAGCAGGCTGGCGCGCTGGAAGAAACCGCGTCCGCGATCGAGGAATTGACCTCGACCGTGAAGCAGAACGCCGACAACGCGCGCCAGGCCAACCAGCTCGCGATCAGCGCCTGCGACGTGGCAGTGAAGGGTGGCGACGTGGTCGAGCGTGCGGTGACCACCATGGCCTCGATCAGCGAATCGTCGAAGCAGATCGTCGACATCATCGGCGTGATCGACGGCATTGCCTTCCAGACGAATATCCTGGCCCTGAACGCGGCGGTCGAGGCGGCGCGTGCGGGCGAGCAGGGGCGCGGCTTTGCCGTGGTGGCGTCGGAAGTGCGCAACCTGGCCCAGCGCTCGGCTACGGCGGCCAGGGAAATCAAGGCGCTGATCGGCGACTCGGTCGAGCGTGTGGAGGCGGGCAGCGCGCTGGTCAACGAGACCGGCAGCACGATGACGGAGATCGTCGCCAGCGTGAAGCGGGTGATGGACATCATGGGCGAAATCAGCGCCGCCAGCGCGGAGCAGGGCGCGGGGATCGAACAGATCAACATCGCCGTGACCGAGATGGACACCACGACCCAGCAGAATGCGGCGCTGGTGGAAGAAGCGGCGGCCGCGGCGCAGGCGCTGCGCGAGCAGACCGTGGCACTGAACGAGGTGGTGGGTGTGTTCAAGCTGGATCACGATGCGGTGGTGGCGCCGGCCCAGCCGGTGCGTGCGCCGGTCACTACGCGCCCGGCCGCACCGGCCGTCGCCGCGCCAGTGCCGCGCCGCCAGCCGAAGCTGGCCCAGGCGGGCGGCGGGGACTGGGAAGAGTTCTGATCCGCTGCCGCTTGTGCGACAAGCCGCGCCGCATCCGCCGCGCGGCTTTTTTATTGTCCGCATATCCCCAGATCCGACTTAATCGATACCGCTGACGTAGGGTGGGCCGGGCCGCGCTAGGCACCCCGTGCCCACGCGGTACGCACGTCTCCGTAGCCCACAGCAGCGA
>DAMABW010000139.1:0-10345 GCA_031999925.1 Massilia sp.
CTGGAAGGCGATGCCGTCGATGACGCCGATGATTTCGCTGATCTGTTTCGAGGAATCGTTGATCGAGGCCATGGTGCCGACCACGTCGGCCACTACCTGGCCGCCCTTGACCGCCACCTGCGAGGCCGATACCGCCAGCCGGCTGGCTTCGTGCGCATGGTCGGCGTTCTGGCGCACGGTGGCGGTGAGCTCTTCCATCGACGAAGCGGTTTCTTCGAGCGAGCCGGCCTGCTGCTCGGTGCGTGCCGACAGGTCCATATTGCCAGTGGCAATTTCCCCAGTGCCGGTGGCGATGCCTTCGGCACCGCTGCGCACTTCCCTGATCACCGTGGCAAGGCTGGTCGCCAGCGCCGCCATGGCGCCCATCAGCTTGCCGGCTTCGCCCGGTTGGGCGCTGTCGAGCCTGACGCGCAGGTCGCCGTCGGCCAGGCGCTGGGCCATCAGGCAGGCGTCGTGCAGGGCGCGTTGCGCCTCGCGCGCCAGCCAGTTCGATAGCAGGCCGGTGATGGCCAGGCCGGCAAGCAGCGGCGCCAGCACGCCGCTACGCAGCAGCGGTTCGCCGCCGTGCCCGGCACTCAGCAGGAGCACGCCCGCAAAAAACGCATAGAGCAGGGCAAAGGCGGCATGGATCTTGAGCCTGCTGTCGAGTTGGCGGATGGTCTTCATGAAGCGCTCCTGAGAGGATAGGGGAAGGATGATCTTGTAATGTTATGGAAAGGAAACGTCGCGAATTTGTTCAAGCTCAACAGAAAACCTGCCGTTAAGCTATTCTGGGCGCCGACACGGGTGCGGCGGCACAAGACCGAACGGCCGGATGCCGTGAAATATGTAAATGGGCTATTGCCATGCGGCAATAATGTGCAACAATGTCAGGAGCGGCGCGCCCACGCCGGAGGAATTCACCATGGCTCAAGCTCACACCGAGACATCCATCAGCAAGCCAGCGCCGCCCCCGCGCGAGGTGCTGGCGCAACTCGTCCGCAGCGCGGCGCAGGGGGCAAGCGAGCAACTCGGCGGCCTGGTAACGCGCTTGACCACCGTGCTGCTCGACCTCACCACGGCCGGCGACGATGCCCAGGCCGCCTACCGCCGCACCCGCGCCGGCAATCTCCTGAAAACCAATTCCTACGCGTTCATCCACCTGGCAGGCGAAGCGTTGACGCGCGCGCTCGAGGCCGCCGCCGACGAATTGGCCCCGGCCGCGAAGCGCGGCGCCGACCTCGACTCGCTGAGCCTGGTGCCGATCGAGGTCATGGACAGCAAGGTGGCCTTCGGCGCGCTGTGCCGGCCGTTCGAGATCGCGCATTCGGAAGTGCTGGCAAGCCTGTGCGTGCGCCTCGGCCTGCTGCTCGGACGCGACGTGCTGCGTCCCGGCCAGAACCCGTTGCGTCCGGAAGTCTTCCTGACCGCGATCCACGAAGCCTGGTGCGCCTTCGAGCCGGATGCCGGTTCGCACGATCTGCTCTTGCCGCTGCTGACCCCGGAGCACTTCCTCGACCTCGGCGCGTTGCTGGACGCCGCCGACAAGGAGCTGCGCGCACGCAACAAACAGGCGCGTGAGCGCTTCCATATCAGCAAAACCACGGACACCGCCCGTCACAAGCGCGCCGGCATGGACGCGGCGCTGGCCCAGCAATTGCGCAGCCTGCTGGGCGGCGTCGACGGCGATCCGTCGCTGCCCCTGATTCCCGAGTTGCAGAACATGCCCCAGGGCAGCGGCTGGCGTCCGAGCTCGGCCGCGGGATTCGCCGTGGCCGCGCCCCAGACGGCGCAGGACAAGACCGGCGCTTCCGCTCCCGCGTCCTTACCGGCGCCGGCCGGGCAGGTGCAGGCCGGGCAGGTACAGGCAGGTGCGCCGCTGTTTGCCGCGGGCGGGCAGGGCACGGGAACGCTGGCGCCCGGCGCTGTCCCGGCTGGTGTGCAGCCGGTCCACGCCGGTGGTGGGCTCCCGGTCCAGGCCGGCGCCATTGCGCCCGGGTTCGTCGTGCAACTCGCCCCCGGGGGCGTGCCGCTGGCTGGAGGGTTCGCCGCCGCGCCGGGGCACGGCCAGCAGCCCGTGCAAGCCAGCGCTGCGGCCGGCCCGGCGGCAAGCGGCGCCGCGCCGGCCTCGCTGATCGATCTGCTCGCCTCGCTCCAGCTTGCCCAGCCCGGCATCCCTGGTGCCGGCGCGCTCGATGGCGCCGCCGCGGCGTTGGCCGGCGCAGCCGTGCAGGCAGGCACGGAGCCTGGCGTGCAGCCGGCCGCGCACCAGGTGTTCTACCTGCCGCGCCTGAAGCAAAGCCTGCCCCAGGGCAGCCTGTCGCGTGGCGAGGAACACACGCTGGACCTGCTGTCGCGCATTTTCGAAACCGTTTTGTTGGACGAGAACATCCCGCAAGAAACGCGCGAACTGATCCGCTTCCTGCAGGTGCCGGTGCTGAAAGCCGCCTTGCTCGACCAAAATTTCTTCTTCGAAGAGATGCACCCGGCGCGGCGCATGATCGATTTGCTGTCGCGCATGGGCTGGGAGCAGCGCCAGGCGCCCGACGATCCGGTGGTGCAGGCGATGCGGCGCGGCGTCGACCGGATCGGCCGCGAGCCGGGCGCCGAGCCGCAAGCCTTTGCCGAGGCGGTGGCCGAGGTCGAGGCGCAACTGGCCGCCGAGGAGCGCGCCGTCGAAGCCGCCATCGCGCAGCCGATCGCGCGTGCCACGAAACTGGAAAAGCAGAACGTCGCCGGCCGCTCGGCGCGCCAGGCCGTGCAATTGCGACTGGGCGAAGGCGAACTGATCGCCACGGTCTCGGCCTTCCTGGAAAAGCGCTGGGTCGACGTGCTGACCTTTGCCTACATGATCGACGAGGAGCGCCCCGGCGCCGTCGACAATGCCACCCAGACCATGGACGAGCTGATCTGGACCGTGAAGCCGAAGGCGACCCAGGAGCAGCGCAAAGCCTTGATCGCGAAACTGCCGCCGCTGCTCACCACGCTCAACAAGTGGCTCGACGCCATCAAGTGGCAGGACGCCGACCGGCTGCAATTTTTTGCCGAACTGGCCGAATGCCACCTGCAGATCGTGCGCGCGCCGATCGAACTGTCGCCGGAACGCCAGCTCGAACTCGCGGTGGAAGCGGCACAGCAGGATGCGCTGCGCCGCATCGCCCAGGAACAGGCCCTTGCCGTTCAGGAAGCAAACGCGCGCGAAGCACAGGCGCCGCAGGACGAGGCGGTGCTGACCGTCGATGAGTTGGAACGCGGCATGCGCCTGGAGTTCAAGGAACGCGATGGCAGCTTGCGCAAGGTCAAGCTGGCCTGGGTCAGCCCGCTGCGCACGCTCTTCATCTTCTCGGGCGCCGCGCGCCAGGAATCGTTCTCGCTGCCGGCGGAGAAGCTGGTCGAGGCGGTGCGCAGCGGCAGTATCCGCGTACTCACCGTCGAGGGCGTGGTGGGCCGGGTGCTGACCGAAGCGATGCAGGAAGCGGTCAACGATCCGGCGCCGAAGCGCGCGGCCGGCTAGCGCGGCAGATTGCTAGCGGTGCTGGATGCTGAAGTTGTACTGCATGTCCAGCGTGATCGCGGCCGGGATGCCCGGCGGCTGCGGATAGCGCGCCAACGCACGGGTGGCGACGTCGTTCACCGCCTTTTCGAAGACGCCGGTCTTGTCTTTCGTGTGACGGAAACGCAGCGCATCGCCGTCCAGCACGCCGAGCATCGCATACTCTTGCGCCTCGCCCATCTTGACTTCGAATACCGGCTTGCTGGGGACGAAGCGCAGGTCCAGGTTGCCGCCGAGCGCGAAGTCGCCGGCACGTTCCGGGAACACCACTTCCGCCGCAACCGTGGACATGACGCCGACGATGTAATTGCATGCGGCAAGGCGCGACGCTGGCCAGGTACCCAGTTCGGCGACAAAGCGGTCCGGGTCCTCCGACGCCTCTTTGCTGACGGCGCAGTACGACAGCCGCAAGCCGTGTCCCTGCCGTCCCCACCAGAGGGCGGCTGCCATGTCGGGGCCGTTGGCCGGATCGGCATAGCCCGCCGCCAGGCGCTGCGCGGCTTTCATCAGGCCGCCATCGTAGGCCAGCGCGTAGTAGCCGACGGCGGCGTCCCAGTCGCGTTTCACGCACAGGCCGGTCTCGTACATGGTCCCGGCCAACAGCGCCACCTGGGGACGGTTTGCCTTCAGCCCGCCCTTGAGGTGATACACGGCCGCATCGCAATTGCCGGCGGAAATCGACAGCCGCACGCTGTCGACCACCTGGCCGGCAATCCGGTCGGTTTCCGGGTCGTCGCGGGTAGGAGCGGCCGTTGCCGAGGCCATGCAGAAGGCCGCGGAAGCGGCGGTCAGCCAGAGGCTGCTGGAGAACAGTCGGGAATGCACGTCGATCTTTCAGGAACGGTAGGAAGGCTAGCCGGCGCGGTGTTTCGCCGGCGCCGGCATGCGCACGGCATCGCCTGCCGCGCCTGTGCCTCTTATCAATTTCGCACGATTATAGCGGAGCCTCTTTCCAGCGGGAACGTTTTAGTAGTGCGACACGCGACAGGAACACGCTGTTTAACGCCAGGTGCGGCGGCTGGACTGCCTGTTAGACCTTCACAATGCGTATCGTTCGATTTCGCTAACGCATCGCTGTTCCGCGTCGAATAATCGGATGCGGTCGCCGACTCGCCGGCCGCTTTCGCAGCCCTGTCGACCGAAGGCGAGCGGGTTCGTGCGTTATCGTGCAAGTGCGGAGAAAACCTGGCCCTAAGCCCGGCGCTCCTGGCCGGCGCTGCCGCGTTCGCCTCGTGCCGCAAACTTGGCCGAAAGGCAAGCAACAAATGGTATGATGCGACCTTCATCGATTCCCGAGTAGCCGAAGCAGGTGCGACTATCTTCCATTAAATTGTCGGGATTCAAGTCTTTCGTCGATCCCACCAATTTCCAGGTACCTGGGCAGCTGGTTGGCGTGGTTGGCCCGAATGGATGCGGCAAGTCGAACATCATCGATGCCGTACGCTGGGTGCTGGGCGAATCGAAAGCGTCGGAACTGCGCGGCGAGTCGATGCAGGACGTGATCTTCAACGGCTCGACCCACCGCAAGCCCTCGGGCCGCGCCTCGGTCGAGCTGGTCTTCGACAACAGCATGGGCAAGGCCGCCGGCCAGTGGGGCCAGTACGCCGAGATCGCGGTCAAGCGCACGCTCACGCGCGACGGCACCTCGACCTATTACATCAACAGCCAGCCGGTGCGCCGGCGCGACATCCAGGACATCTTCCTCGGCACCGGCCTCGGCCCGCGCGCCTACGCCATCATCGGCCAGGGCATGATCGCGCGCATCATCGAATCGCGTCCGGAAGAACTGCGCGTCTTCCTCGAAGAAGCGGCGGGCGTGTCGAAGTACAAGGAACGCCGCCGCGAAACCGAGAATCGCCTGTCCGACACGCGCGAGAACCTGCTGCGCGTGGAAGATATCCTGCGCGAACTGAACGCCAACCTGGAAAAGCTCGAAGCCCAGGCGGCGGTGGCCAACCGTTTCCACCAGCTGCAAGCCGACCAGGAAGAAAAGCAGAAGCTTCTTTGGCTGCTGCGCAAGAACGAAGCCGAGGCCGAGCAAAAGCGCTGGTTCCGCGAGATGGAAGAAGCGCAGAACAGCCTGGAAGAGCAGACCGCCAAGCTGCGCAACGTCGAGCTCGAACTCGAACACCTGCGCCAGCACCACTTCGCCGTCGGCGACCGCCTGCACACGGCGCAGGGCGCGCTGTACCAGACCAATTCCGAGATCGGCAGCCTGGAAGCGCAGATCAAGTTCGTGATCGAGTCGCGCACGCGCCTGCAAAACCAGCTCGGCACGCTCACCGCGCAACGGGATGGCTGGCTGGCCCAGGCCAGCGAATACGAAGAGCAGATCGAAGAGGCCAGCTTCCACGTCGAGGAACTGGCCGCGCGCGCGGAAGGCGCCCAGATCGCGGTGGAAGCAGCCGGCGAACGCCTGCCGGAACTGGACGCCGCCTGGCGCGAAGCCCAGCGCAAGGCCGACGAATCGCGCGCGCGCATCATGCAGATCCAGCAGCGCATCGAACTGGCCGCCGCGCACGGACGCAACGCCGCGAACATCCTGACGACGCTGGCCACGCGCCGCGAACGCCTGCAGGGCGAAAAGAACGCCCTCAGCCCACCCGACAGCACCCACCTGGCCAACCTGCGCATGCAGCTGGAAGAAAAGCAGCAGGCGCTGGAAGAGCAGACGATGCTGCAGGAAGAAGCGAGCGAGCGCCAGGAAGCGGTGGAAACCGAGCGCCGCGAAGCCCACGCCCAGGTGCAGCAGGAGTCAGGCGCGAACGCCAAGCTGGAAGCGCGCCTGTCCGCGCTGAAGGCGATGCAGGAACGCGTGCAAACCCAGGGCAAGGTCGCGCCCTGGCTGCAAAAGCACGAGCTGGGTGGCTTGCCGCGCCTGTGGCAGCAGGTGCAGGTGGAAGAGGGCTGGGAGACCGCACTGGAAGCCGTGCTGCGCGAACGCACCGGCGCCCTGGAAGTGTCGAACATCGACTGGGCCAAGGCTTTCCTGGCCGATGCGCCGCCGGCACGCCTGGCCCTGTACTCGCCGGCGCCAGGCGCACCCGCCGCGGCGGAAGCCCCTGGCCTGAAGCCTTTCGCCAACCTGCTCAAGCTGAACGACCCTGGCCTGCGCGGCGTGCTGAACGACTGGCTACACCTGGTGTTCGTGGCCGAGGATGCGGCCACCGCCTTTGCCGAGCGCGCGCGCCTGCCGCAGGGCGGCGCCTTCGTCACGCGCCAGGGCCACATGGTGTCCCAATCCAGCGTGCGCTTCTTTGCGCCCGACGCCGAGCAGGACGGCATGCTGGGCCGCCAGCACGACATCGACAACACGGCAAAACAGCTGCGCGCGCAAGCCCTGCTGCTCGACGAAGCACGGAGCCGCGCCACCCGCGCCGATGCCGCGGTGACCGACCTGCAGCGCCGCCTGCAGGATGCGCGCACCCGCGTCGGCACGCTGACGCGCGAAGTGCACGCGCTGCAGATCGAGGTGGTGCGCCAGAGCGAAGTCGAAGCGCGCTTCAACCAGCGCAGCCACCAGATCGACCTCGATTTGAACGAGATCGGCGCCCAGGAAGCCGAGCAGCGGCAAGTCAAGGCCGAAGCCGAGGAACAGTTCGAACAGCTCGACATGGAACTGGCCGAACTGCAGGGCAACCACGAAGACGGCCAGACCCTGTTCCTGCAGCGCGAAGCGGCCCTCGCCGAAGCGCGCGACAAGCTGCGCGAACTCGAACGCGGCGCCCAGGAAGCCCTGTTCGCGGAAAAGACCGGCCGCGCCAAGATCGAGGAACTGCGGCGCAGCATCGCCACCGCCCGCCAGCAGGCGGCCCAGGTGGCGGAAAGCCTGGCGTCGGGCCAGGAGGAGTTGACGGCGCTGGAATCCGGCACCGCCCACGAAGGCTTGCAGGAATTGCTGGAGCGCCGCACCACGCAGGAGCGCGCGCTGGCCGATGCCCGCCACGAACTCGACCAGGTGGCCCAGCAGCTGCGCCAGGCGGAAGAGTCGCGCATGGGCAACGAGCGCGGCCTGCAGCCGCAGCGAGACCGCATCACCGAAATGCAGCTGAAGGAGCAGGCCGCGCGCCTGAACCAGGAACAGTTCGCCGAAGCCCTGGCCGCCACCGGCGCCGACGAAGCGCAACTGGCCGAGAAGCTGAACCCGGAACTCAAGCCCCAATACCTGCAGGCCGAGGTCACCCGCCTGACGAATGCGATTGCCGCGCTGGGCGCGGTGAACCTGGCAGCCGTCGACGAACTGGCCACGGCCACCGAACGCAAGCGCTTCCTCGATTCGCAGAATGCGGATCTGAACGAAGCGATCGCCACGCTCGAAGACGCGATCCGCCGCATCGACAAGGAAACGCGCGACCTGCTGCAGGATACCTTCGAGCGCGTGAACAACCACTTCTCGGAGCTGTTCCCGATCCTGTTCGGCGGCGGCCAGGCGCGCCTGGTGATGACCGGCGACGAGATCCTCGATGCCGGCGTCCAGGTCATGGCCCAGCCGCCGGGCAAGAAGAACGCGACCATCCACTTGCTGTCGGGCGGCGAGAAAGCCCTGACCGCAACGGCGCTGGTGTTTTCCATGTTCCGCCTGAATCCGGCGCCGTTCTGCCTGCTGGACGAGGTCGACGCGCCGCTGGACGACGCGAACACCGAACGCTTCTGCCGCATGGTGAAGCGCATGTCGGACCATACCCAATTTCTTTTCATCTCCCACAATAAAATCGCGATGGAGATGGCCAATCAACTGATCGGTGTGACGATGCAGGAGCAGGGCGTATCGCGCATCGTGGCGGTGGACATGGAGTCCGCCGCCCACTTCGCACAAGAGGCACAAGCAGCATGACAGACTTCCAAATGAGCCTGATCGCAGCCGGCGGCGTTTTCGTCGTTGGCGTCATCACCTACAACAAGTGGCAGGAGTACAAGGCGAGAAAAACCGTCGAACGTGCCTTTGCTTCCGACCACGACGACGTCCTGATGCGCAGCGGTTCGGTCGGCGTCGACCGCCAGGAACCGGTGCTCGACGTCGGCATGCCCGGCGCCGAAGCGATGGAGCCGAGCTTCGGCGCGCCATCGAATGCCGCGCCGGACCTGGCCGGTGGTGGTGGCAACTCGGGCGGCAGCGTGGCCGGCGCCGCCGGTACGGTCGCCGCTACCGCTGGAGCCTCCGCTGCCTCCGTCACGGCCGATCCGCTGGCGCCTGCTACGCCGCTGCCCGGCGTGACCGCGCCTGGTGTGACCGCCGGGCCCGCGCCGGCCGAAGTGGCCGAGAGCCTGGTCGACCCGCTGATCGACTGCATGATCCCGCTGGCGCTGGAAGGCGCGGCGCGCGGCGACAAGATCCTGCCCTCGCTGCTGAAACTGCGCCGCGTCGGCAACAAGCCGATCCACTTCATCGGCCGGGCCGTGAGCGGCGACTGGGAACCGATCGTGCATGGCGGCGTCTACACCGAGCTGCAGGCCGGCGTGCAGCTGGCGACCCGCACCACGGCCCTGAACGAACTCGAATACTCGGAACTGGTCACGCGCCTGCGCGCCGTGGCCGACGAGATCGGCGCCGAGCCGGCCGTGCCGGACATGATCGAGGTGATGAGCGAAGCGCGCACCCTGCACAAGTTCGTCGCCGGCCATGATGCCCAACTCGGCGTGAACCTCAAGTCCAACGGCCCGCCCTGGCCGATGGCCACCCTGATCGGCGCGCTGGAAAAGGTTGGCTTCGACGTGCGTCCCGACGGCCGCTTCGCCATGCCCGACGGCGCCGGCGGCGTGCTGTTCACGCTCTCGACCAACGTCAACATGGGCGCGGAAAACACCGACCGCCTGACCCTGCTGCTGGACGTGCCTTGCGTGGCCCCGAGCCGCGACGGCTTCGGCGCCATGGTGAAATGCGCGAAGGAGTTGGTGGGGCGCCTGGATGCGACGGTCGTCGACGACTTCGAGCAGCCGCTGCTCGACGCCAGCCTGGAAGAAATCGCCGGCCAGGTGAAGGAGTTCTACGAGGAGATGGAAGCGTCGGACATCCCGGCCGGCTCCACCCGCGCGCTGCGCCTGTTCAGCTGAGGTAGGCATGAGCGAAGCGCAAGACTATCTGGAACGCATGGCCTGGCTGGTCGAGGAACTGAACCGCCACATCTACAATTACCACGTGCTCGACGCGCCGACGATTCCCGACGCCGAGTACGACAAGCTGTTCCGCGAGCTGCAGGCGCTGGAAGCGGCACACCCGGAAGCGGTGTCGAACGACACCCCGACCTCGCGCGTGGGCGGCGCCCCGATTCCCGAGTTCAAGCAGGTGACGCATGCGGTGCCGATGCTCTCGCTGAACAACGGCTTCCAGGATGAAGACGTCGACAACTTCGACCGCCGCGTGCGCGAAGGCCTCGACCTGAGCGCGGCCGCAGGCGCGGTGGAATACGCGGCCGAATTGAAGTTCGACGGCCTGGCGATGAGCCTGCGCTACGAGAACGGCGTGTTCGTGCAGGCCGCCACGCGCGGCGACGGCTATACCGGCGAAGACGTCACCGCCAACATCCGCACCGTGCGCGTGATTCCGCTGCGCCTGCATGGCGACGATATTCCCGCGGTGCTGGAAGTGCGCGGCGAAGTGCTGATGTTCAAGGCCGACTTCGAGAAGCTGAACGAGCGCCAGCGCGAAGCCGGCCAGAAGGAATTCGCCAATCCGCGCAACGCGGCGGCAGGCAGCCTGCGCCAGCTCGACGCGCGCATCACCGCCCAGCGTAAACTCCGCTTTTTCGCCTACGGCATCGGCCTGCTGGAAGGGGCCGAGATGCCCGCTTCGCACTCGCAGGTGCTGGACTGGTT